>NZ_JANSHV010000121.1:0-18541 GCF_047461775.1 Synechococcus sp. R6-5 | reverse complement strand
TCACGCTCATGGCGTATTCCAGGTAGGAGCGCTGCATCTCCCCCTGCAAATCGGTTACAATCACCCGACCCAGACGGGATCCCCCATTCGATCCCAATCCCAGTCCGTCGAGAGTCAGTTGCTGAGTCATGGCACACAGGAGCGGAACGCTTTCCAGGTTACTCTAGCCGCTTCTGCGGCCCCTGCGAGAGGGATCCCATCTCGATAGGAGTTGAGAGCAGACCGAACCCCGCAACTCCCGCCTCGTGCTATGACTTGAAGCGGCAGCACCCACCGCAACACCACTATGGCCGATACCCCGATCCGCTTTGGCACCGACGGCTGGCGAGCCGTGATTGCCGATGGCTTTACTTTCCAAAACTTGACCGTTGCAGCCCAGGCCAGCGCCCAAGTGTTGGCCCGCACCTACCCCGGCGAAGGGATCCTGATTGGCTACGACAACCGCTTTCTCTCGGAACGCTTTGCCGCCCACGTTGCTGAGGTGGTGGCCCGCCTGGGGATCCCAGTTTACCTCTCCACCTGTGTGGCCCCAACGCCGGCCTTTAGCTGGGGTGCTAAGGAGCGAGGCTGCCATGGCGCTTTGGTGATCACCGCCAGCCACAACCCCCCCCACTATTCCGGCCTCAAGGTCAAGGGGGGATTCGGTGGATCCGTGCCCCCGGAAGTTACTGCTGCCATCGAGCAGGAGATGCAAAACCTGAAACCGCTGGGATCCGCAAAGGCTCCTATTGAAACCTGGGATCCCTGGCCTGGCTACCTGGCCCAGCTCAGCCGCTTTGTGGATCTGGAAAAGCTCAAAGGATCCCCGGCCAAGATCTGGGTGGATGTCATGTTTGGCTCTGGCGCCGGTGGCCTCAAGCGCCTACTGGGGGAGAAGGTGATTGAATTGCAGGCCCACCGGGATCCCTTATTTGGGGGATTTCCCCCTGAGCCTTTGCCGCAAAACCTGCAGGCTTCCGCTCAGATCATCGCAGCGGATCCGGCCCCCTTGAAAATGGGCCTGGTCTTTGATGGAGATGCCGACCGCATTGCCGCCCTGGATGGGCAGGGCCATTTCCTCAGCCCGCAGATCCTGATCCCCATCTTGATCGACCACTTGGCGGGGCGACGCGGCTTACGGGGCGAGATTGTCAAAACCATCAGCGGCTCTGAGCTGTTTGTTAAAGTTGCACAGCGCTATGGCCTGCCGGTTACGGAAATGCCGGTGGGCTTCAAGTACATTGCCGAGCGCATGATGAGCACCCAGGTGCTGTTGGGCGGAGAGGAATCGGGCGGCATCGGCTACTTGGGCCACATTCCCGAGCGGGATGCCCTGCTTTCGGCCCTCTATCTCATCGAAGCGGTCGCGGAAACCGGCCAAGATCTCAGCGCCCTTTACCGAGCTTTGCAGGAACGGGAAGGGTTCACCTCTGTTTACCTGCGCCGCGATCTCCACCTCGCCGATCAAAATCAACAAACTGAGTTATTCAAACGGCTACAGATGGATCCCCCGGCTGAGATTTTGGGGCAGAAAGTGATCAAGCATTTCGACAAAGACGGCCACAAATTTACCCTTGCCGACGGCAGTTGGGTGATGATTCGCGGCAGTGGCACCGAGCCTCTGCTGAGGTTGTACTCAGAGGCGAAAGACCTAAAAGCAGTGAACGCCCTCCTGGATTGGGCAGCAACATTGGCAGCTTAGTTCAGATCCGAGTACCAAGCCCTACGATACTGATCCGAAAAGCACGGACTAAGCGCGCCCAGCCCCTGAGGAGACACGCTGGGGACTTTGGATTTGATGTGATCAGTTCCATCACCCCCTCCTAGCTTTGCACAGATTTCTTAGAGGCGATATTTGCTATTCGACTTTAACTGAAACAAACTTTTGAGCTGAAATCGGAGGAATCGAAGAATCGGTAACGGTCACCAATGCAGAGAAAGAAAGGCCAATGGGGGGCTGGTTTGCTGCCGCTGGACATTGAACGGAAATGATGCCTGTTGCGGGGTCGAATGCGAAGGGTGCTGCGGGAGCTGGCTCAGCTTTGAAAGTAAGAGGACTCTTAATGGTGCCGGTAAGAGTAACTTTTGGAGGCACAGTAAGCTTCAAGTTAAGTTTAGCGCTGCAGTTCACCGACGTATCGTATTCAATCCCAATACTGGCAGGTGGCGGAGTTGGCAGCGCTTTAACTTCAACAGGGATCACAGCACTAAGATCGCTGGTCAAGAAATTGGTAGCAGTGGTCAGAGCTGTATTGAGCTTAATAGTGACTGAGCCTGCAGCTGCACCATCGGTCAGGCGAATAACCGCGAATTCCTGAGGTCCTTTGTTGCCTTCCTTAAAGACTAGCGTGCTGGTCGAAACGGTAAACGGAGCGCCTGGCACAAAAGGATTGGGAGTTCCGCTCACATCCAATACAACCTGCCCACCAATCGGAGCTGCTGCTTTGAGCGTAACCGCTACTTTATCAGAGGTTCCAGCTGGAGCATTCTCGCCAAATGTAATGGAGGTAGGCTCAACAGCAATGCTAGGCGGTTCAGTTTGCAATAAGGTAACTGGCACAGCGATATTCACACTGCCCACCGGATAATTGCCAGCCGTTGTGGCGGGGTCGCGGGTAACTGTGATGGTGGCATTGCCCGCTTGCGTGGCCGGGATCAAACGAGTTAACCCAACTTTGGGTGTATCTGGGGATCCCGGTGGAATGACGACGGTTACAAAAGAGGCAGCCGTTGTAGAAATGCCCACCACCTGCGGGTTGCTGCTTTCCACTTTCAACACCAAACTGCCGTTGGCCGGAGGAGCAGAAGGCGTAAGCGTGAGAGTTTCTATGGAGCCAACAGTTGTGCCTTTTGCAAACTCAACTTTTTCCGGAATAACGCTGACTTTCTCAACAGGGAACGGAGCGGGGGGAGGAGGAGGGAAAGGAGTAGAAGGAACAGGGGTCTCCGCCTTAATGGTAGGGAGAGGAGCGGGAGAGGGGATGGGAGGAATGGTTGGGGCCGCAACGGGAGTTTGGATGACAACAGTGGGAGCCGGCAAAGGGATCCCTGGCGCTATGGGAGGTAAGCCTACCTCGGTGCCTCCGGTAGGCACGCTGGGCGTTTGCGGCGGAATGATCGGCCCAGGAACAAAGCTAGTGGCGCTTTTGTCGTTGGATTGCTGACAGCCGATCAAGCTTGCCGTAGTGAAGAAAACAGCCCCCGCGCTGCCTAAAGCCCGCAACCAACTTCTTTCAGTCTTGAACTTTTGCACCTTCATTTCCTGCCACCTTCGCTTACAAAACGGAAGTCCTCTCCAAAGCCGCATCACCATTGGCTGCTAGTTAGCTACTAGAGTGATGGGAGGAGCTGCACTGGGTAGAGTCTGATTGTTCGACACAAATAGCAGCGGCAATGTGTAGATCCCAGGAGCCGTTGCTTGAATGGAGACGTTCACCTCGCAAGTAGCACCTGCTGCCAGAACTCCGCCCGAAAGGTTGATGATCCTTGTTCCCGGTATTGCGCCCAAAGTGCCCCCGCAGGTATTTGGATTGGCAATGCCGGCAGGTGTGGGAGGATTGGCCACGACCAGCCCCTCTGGCAAGACTGCCTGGAAGCTGAGACCACTCAAGGGAATAGCGCCAGCCACTCGGTTATCGACTACAAAGGTGAGGGTAACAGGTGTATTGACCGGCGCTGGATTGGGCAGTAGGAAGCGAGCAAACAGGGGCGAGGGTCCCACAGGAACCGGCGTTGGCACAGGAGTGGGGCCTGAGGTAGGCGTAGGTACGGGCGGCAGAGGAGTAGGAGTTGGAGTGGGAGTTGGCTGAGGAAGGTTGCCACAGGGTGGAATTGCAGAGCCACGAATTTCTGTTCGGCTTTCTTCTCCACTAAATATAGAATCGTCAACTCTTAGCACCTGACCAAAACTATCACGAATAGTTAAGATGATCAGAATGTCATCGCCAGTCAGCTCGTCTTCGATCTGAACCTGCCCCTGTGCATCAACTCTACGAACGCCACGAATGCCTTTAGAAAGAATTCTGAGATCATTAAAGTAGCGGGGATCCGTCGGAAAAGTAAAGCTAAAGGTAATTCCCGTCGCATCAAGGGATGTATTTCCTCTGCCAATCAATAGATTCTTAAATTGTTCTAAAGCAGTTGGGAGTATAACATCTGTCACGTCTGTTCCACAGGTGATGTTTAAAACCTGTACATCAACGCTAGCAATGGTCCCACGCACGATCAAACCAGTTATATCGATCTTATAGGATAGCGAGGCAAACTCCTGATCGGCATTGAAGCCGCCCCCTGGCCCAAATTGAGGCGGATCCGGCAGATCGGGTTGAACTGGCGGCGGGGTGATGGGGGCAAAGTCCGGCCCGGGGCGAAAGGTGATGGGCGTGAGGTTGGGTGAAATGGTAGGGGCAACCGCCACCGGAGGGGGTGTAGCTCCGTCGGCAGTCAAGAGGGGCGGCAGCCCACCAGTAGTCTCGCTGCTACAACCAGTGACCAGGGCCAGCGAAGCCCAAGTTACCAGAAGGGAAAGGCCACCGCCGCCAAGGGCTGAGCCAGAACGTCGTTTCATTGGGGAAGTCTCCACTCACTCACACCACAGCAAATCTTTCCGACAGCGTCCAGCCGGGATCCACTGAATTTACCCCTGTACATTGACAAGCAAGATTACGAGGTATCCCGTTTGAAAGGGGGATGACTGCTGTTAGTTCTACTGCATTCCAGGGCGTTGTCAAGCGACCGGCAGAGCAAATCCAAGAAATTTTTCCGGAAATGGCCCATCCCCTAGATATGGGGTATCATAGCCTCGAGCAGGGGCGGCCAGCTTACCTGTAGCGTTGGGGTTGGGTGCCTTTCCCTCCATTTTGTGTGTGGATTTCCCCAGATTAGGGTGTGTGAGGAAGTGCCTTATGAACTTCAAAGGTCGCTCATTAGCGGTTTTGTGTGGAGTCTTGCTGCTAGGCGGCTGCGGCGAGGTTAATGAGTCCCCGACCTTGCCTGGGCCCGTCCAGGTGGATCCCACGGCGTTTGTCTCGGCGCAGGAGTACCGCTTTACCCCCGGCTCGGTGCTGGAGACCACCAGCCTCCGCTTGGACTATGTCAATCCGAGGTTTGACAACGGGATCCCTGTGCGCACCAACCCCCTCCAAGGCAGCGGTGAAGCTCGCATCGCCAATGTTGAAGCCCGCATCTTGCCTGTGAACGAGTTGCCTGTGAACGAGATCCCAGCCAGTGACTTGACGATTGACTCCACCCTTCGCTCCAGCACCCTGGCCATCCAAATTGGGCGAACCACACCGCTGGTGAATATCACTGCCTTTGGACCCAACGACGGCAGGCTATCTACGCAATTCAATATCGCCGGGCTGGTTGCAATTTCGACAAACCCCAATGATCAGCGCATTCGAGTGAACACAACCTTTAGAGCCGTCAGGGAAGGTACTGTCTTGACTCTCACCGTGCGCCGAATCTTGGTGAATAGGAATGGCAATCAGGTCGTTCTCGAGGGAGATTCTTCTCTCATTGTCCCTACCACAGGTGTGTTGTTTGAAGATGGTGGCCCTGGCCCCGGTGGTGAGATTCTGGCGCCAGGCTCTTTTGTCAATCCTCCCCCACCTCAAGGGCCTGTCACTGCCATTCTGCAAACCGGAAGCTTTTCCGCCAGCTTTGTGGTGCGGCAGCGGGGCGTGGCCGGCGATGGCACTCCTGAAGATGCCCTGGCTCTCTTTGCTCGCCTGAACTTCCGGCCCAACCAGGCGGAGATTGTCTATCGCCCTGCCCAGGTGGGTACGCAGTCGGTACTGTTCGCTCCGGATCCCACTCGTCCAAACATCTTGCCCAATCAGTTGGTTCGCATCCGCCGCTTACTGAACGGTCGTGTTCAAGCGGAGTTTGATCCGGCCAACACCAGCACAGTTCTCAACTTTGTGCAGGTCAGCCCCCCACCGCGACCTTTCCCCACCCCGATCCCGCAGTTGCCCGTCCCTGAGCGTCCCGGTGCCCCTACCGCGTTTGACTACTTCTTCTCCTTGCGCACCGAGCGCTCCACAGGTACGTTGCCTGGATCCCCTGTGGAGGGAACTAATCTCAGTCCTGTTATCCTTCAGGGCATTGTCCCCACCACGGGAGATTTTGTCTTCCGCACCTTAGCTGGGGCACAACTGGCCGGGCCGTTTAATAGGGCAGATATTGGCGGTTCTCTGCTGCGAGGCAACTTGAATTTGGTTTTCGATCCAACCACCTCTGGCTCGAATATCTCTGGGCAATTCTTTATTGAGCAAGAGTTCCCCACTGACAACCAAGTTATAGGCCCGAACTCACCAATTGGCGACGGAAATACGGGTACTCCTGATGCAGGGGGAGTTATTCTCATTATTCGTGGATTCTTTGAGGGCACGCAGGTGCGGCTGTAACCCAGGCAACCCGTTTGATCCCAGAGCAGGGATCCGCTCTGGCTTGGCCTTTTCGTCGGTCAGAGCTTGGGTAGATCGCTGAGCACCACCTGCGCGCAGTTGTGGCCAGGGATCCCGGTCACTCCGCCTCCTGGGTGCGCTCCCGAACCGCAGAGGTAAAGGCCGGGGATGGGGGATCGATAGTCGGCCAGGCCGGAGATGGGCCGCAGGTTGTAGCTTTGATCCGGCGTCATTTCCCCGTGAAAAATGCTGCCCCCCACAAGGCCGAAGCGGGCCTCCAGATCCACGGGCGACAACATCTGCCGTGCGATCACGGCGTTTTTAATGTTGGGGGCAAATTGGGCAATTTTGTCGATTACCCGATCGGCAAATTCCTCCCGTAGGCCATCGTTCCAGTCTCGCCCTTTGGGTTGGTAAGGCACAAACTGGCAGAAGCAGGAGAGGATGTGCTTGCCTGGGGGAGCCATTGTCGGGTCGGTGGGGGATTGGCTGTAGATCTCGATAAACGGATCCCGGGAAGGGATCCCGTACTTGCAGTCATCCCAAGCCCGCTCCAGATAGGCCACCGAGGGGGCAATGTCCACCGTGGCGGAACTGACCACTTCTGGGGGCACTTCAGCAGGGGCCGCTGTGTAGCGAGGCAATTCTTCCAGGGCCAAATTGAGCTTGTACACAGGGCCTGAGGTGCGGTAGTGCCGTTCTAGCCGGTCACGCAAGTCTGGGGGCAAAGAGGAGCAGAGTCGCAAAAAGGTGATCTGGGGATGAGCATTGGAGAGAACCGCCCGCGCCCGCACGGTTTCCCCCGATTCGAGGATAACCCCAGCGGCCTGCCCACTCTCCATCAAGATCTCCGCCACTGGAGCAGACGTGCGGATCTCCACCCCTAAGTCCAGAGCTGCCTTGGCCATCGCTTGGGTAATGGATCCCATCCCACCGCGCACATAGCCCCAGACCCCACGCGAGCCAATAGCCCGACCTACCGCATGGACCAGCCAGATGTAGGGCGTACCCGGAGTCATCGGCCCGGCAGAGGTGCCGATCAAAGATTGGGGAGCCATCGCCGCCTTGACTTGCTCCGACTCGAAGAATTCATCCAGGAGATCAGTGGTCGAGAGGAGCATGATGCGGCGGAAATCGTCTTCATAGCCAGCAGCTGCAAAGCGATCCGCCAGTTGGCCCAGTGAAATCGGCGGCTGCATCAAAGTTGGCTCCACCACCTCGTTCACCCGATCCCAAAACTCCTCCCAGCGGTCGTAGGCTTCCGCATCTTTGCGGGAAAACTTGGCAATTTCCGCTTTGCTCTTGGCACGGTTATCGGCATACAGAAAGAGGTGCTGCCCATCCGGGAAAGGCATGAAGTAGGAAGGTTGCTTGGCATAGACCTCAAAGCCATAGTCCGGCAGGCGCAGATCGCGGATGATCTCCGGGCGCAGCAAACTACAGGAATAGGAAGCCACCGACACGCGAAAGCCTGGGTGAATTTCTTCCGTAATGGCAGCACCACCAACGGTGTGATAGCGCTCCAGCACTAGCACTTTTTGCCCGGCCTTGGCCAAATAGCAAGCGCTCACCAGCCCGTTATGCCCGGCCCCAATCACCACTGCGTCGTAGCTCATCGACAATCCTTTTGCAAATGCTTCCCCACCCACAATACTCCTGCCAGCCAAGATTCGATCTGCCGGCAAGGGATCCCTGCCTTAACCGATGGAAAAAACTCGATCCAGACTCAACTCTCCAGCCCGGATCCCTGGGATCCCAACTTTCTCCTTGGGGGTGTAAGCCTCTCTTTTTTGGTAAACTCCCGACTCCGTTGGCAAGCTGTACGTCTCTAGGCAGTTCTCTTGCAAGTTCAAGATCCAGTAGTTGGGGATCCCGGCTTTGGCGTAGAGTCCGAGTTTGACTTCCCGATCATAGGTAAGGGAAGAATCAGCCACTTCGATGATGAGATAGATGTCTTCGGGCTGAGGATGCCGAGAGCGGTACTCATCCTGCTGAAAGCGCACAATGGCAAAGTCGGGCTCTGGCTCGTGATTGGGGGGCAGTTGCACCGGATCCTGGGTGCGCACAATAGCTTGCTCCTGCACAAGGCCCACCAACAGTCGGTACAGGCGGCTACAGTAGGCGGCGTGCCTCTCCCCTTTCGTCATCTTTTGAACCAGGAGCCCGTCAATCAGCTCCAACTGATTGGGCTCTTCAATCTGTCCAGACTCAATCAGTCGATGAAACTCCTCAAAGGTATATCGCCTGATATAGGGATCCAATCGGGCGGCTAGAGTCATCGACCAAACTCATCAGACCCTAAACTTCATATCACCACTCTACCAACTCACAAAAAAGGGATCCCTGGACCAGCCGAGGGATCCCTATTCAGCAGGTTATGGGCTTGCTACCCCGACTGAGAGGCTGTCGAGGCGATAACAAAGGCCGCGTAGGTCAACACGTAACCCACCGTGAAGTGAGCCAGACCCACCAGACGACCTTGGACAATCGACATGGCCACCGGCTTGTCTTTCCAGCGGATCAGCTTGGCCAAGGGAGTGCGCTCATGCGCCCACACCAAGGTCTCGATCAGCTCTTGCCAGTAGCCGCGCCAGGAGATCAGGAACATGAACCCAGTTGCCCACACCAGGTGGCCGAACAGGAACATCCAGGCCCAAACCGCCAGGTTATTCATCCCGTAGGGGTTGTAGCCGTTGATCAACTGGGCGGAGTTGGCCCAGAGGTAATCCCGCAGCCAGCCCATCAGGTAAGTGGAGTTCTCGTTGAACTGGGCAGTGTTGCCGCTCCAAACCCCAAGCTGCTTCCAGTGCCAGTAGAAGGTAACCCAGCCGATGGTGTTCAGCATCCAGAACATGGCCAGGTAGAAGGCATCCCAGGCGGAGATGTCGCAGGTGCCGCCTCGACCCGGGCCGTCGCAGGGGAAGCTGTAGCCAAAGTCCTTCTTGTCCGGCATCAGCTTAGAGCCGCGGGCATCCAACGCCCCCTTGACCAAGATCAAGGTGGTGGTGTGCAAGCCCAGCGCAATGGCGTGGTGCACCAGGAAGTCACCCGGGCCAATGGGCAGGAACAGGGATCCATTGGGATCGTTGATGGCCTGCAGCCAGCCCGGCAGCCACACGTTGCCGTAGTTGGGCCAAGCGGTAGAAGCAAGGCTGTCGGGGTTGGACAACAACACATCCATGCCGTAGATCATCTTGCCGTGAGAGGCCTGGATGAACTGAGCAAACACCGGCTCGATCAAGATCTGCTTCTCCGGCGTGCCGAAGGCCTGCATGACGTCGTTGTGGACGTACAGCCCCAGGGTGTGGAAGCCCAGGAACAGCGATACCCAGCTGAGGTGGGAGATAATCGCTTCCTTGTGATCCAGCACCCGCGCCAGCACGTTGTTCTTGTTGGCCTCAGGATCGTAGTCCCGCACCAGGAAGATGGCCCCGTGGGCAAACGCCCCCACCATCAAGAAGCCAGCAATGTACTGGTGATGGGTGTAGAGAGCCGCCTCCGTGGTGTGATCCATGGACATGAACACGTAGGGGTTAAGGGCGTACATGTGCTGCGCCACCAGCGAGGTCACCACCCCCAGACAGGCCAAGGCCAGAGCCAACTGGAAGTGCAGGGAGTTGTTGACCGTGTCGTAGAGACCTTTGTGGCCTTCTCCCAGCAGGCCTCCGAAGGGAGTGCCCTTGGGGGGGTTGTGGGCGCCGAGGATCTCCCGGATGCTATGGCCAATGCCCCAGTTGGTGCGGTACATGTGGCCGGCCACGATGAAGATCACCGCGATGGCCAGGTGGTGGTGGGCCATGTCCGTCAGCCACAGGGACTGGGTGTTGGGGTTAAAGCCACCCAAGAAAGTGAGGATGGCCGTGCCCGCCCCTTCTGCCGTGCCCCAGACATGGTTGGCCGTGTCCGGGTTCTGGGCATACACCCCCCAGTTGAGGGTAAAGAAGGGCTTCAGACCTGCCGGGTGGGGCAGAGTGGTAAGGAAGTTGTCCCAGCCTACGTGCTGCCCGCGGGACTCGGGGATGGCGACGTGTACCAGGTGACCAGTCCAAGCCAGGGAACTGACCCCAAACAAGCCGGCCAGGTGGTGGTTGAGACGGGCTTCAGCGTTCTTGAACCAGCTCAGGCTAGGCCGGAAGCGGGGCTGCAGGTGCAGCCAGCCGGCAAACAGAAACACCGCCGCCAACAACAGCAGGCCAATGGCACCGGCGTAGAGATCGCCGTTGGTGCGCAGGCCAATGGTGTTGAACCAATAGTACAGGCCAGAGTAGGCCGCGTTGACGGGGCCGCCGCCCCCCGGTTGGGTAAAGGCTTCCACCGCTGCCTTGCCAAAGTGGGGATCCCAGATGGCGTGGGCGATGGGGGTGACACCCGTGGGGTTGGCTACCCATTGCTCATAGTTGCCTTGCCAGGCAATGTGGAAGACGTTGCCGGAGGCCCACAGGAAGATGATTGCCAGATGGCCAAAGTGGGTGGCGAACAGCTTTTGGTAAAGCCGCTCCTCCGTCATGCCATCGTGGGTCTCGAAGTCGTGGGCGGTGGCAATGCCATACCACAGCCGACGCGTGGTGGGATCGCTGGCCAGGTCTTGGCTGAATTGGGGAAAACGAGTTGCAGTTGTCATGATTCTCTCTTCCTCCTTGCCTTAGCCGAGTGCGCCGAACCGTGCCAGGAAGAACGCCCAGGTGGTGACGATCCCTCCCAACAGGTAGTGGGCCACACCGACCGCCCGACCCTGAATGATGCTCAGAGCGCGGGGTTGAATGGCCGGAGCGACTTTTAGCTTGTTGTGGGCCCAAACGATGGACTCAATCAGCTCCTGCCAGTAGCCGCGACCGCTGAACAGGAACATCAGGCTGAAGGCCCAGACAAAGTGAGCGCCCAAGAAGAGCAGCCCATAAGCCGACAGAGCCGAGCCGTAGGAGTTGATCACCTGCACCGATTGCGCCCACAGGAAGTCCCGCAACCAGCCGTTGATGTTAATGGCGCTGGTGGCAAAGTTGCCGCCGGTGATGTGCTCAATCGTGCCATCGGCGTTGACGGTGCCCCAGATGTCGCTCTGCATCTTCCAGCTGAAGTGGAAGATCACGATGGAGATGCAGTTGTACATCCAGAACAGCCCCAGGAACACGTGATCCCAGCCGGAGACTTGGCAGGTGCCGCCGCGGCCCGGGCCATCGCAGGGGAAGCGGAAGCCCAATTTGCCTTTGTCCGGGATCAACCGGGAAGAGCGGGCAAACAACACCCCCTTGAGCAGGATCAGCACCGTAATGTGGATGGTCATAGCGTGGATGTGGTGCACCATGAAGTCCGCCGTGCCCAGCACCATCGGCATCATGGAGACCTTGCCGCCCACAGCTACCACGTCGCCGCCAAAGATGGGGCTAACCGAAGCGCCCACATAGGGAGCGGTGCTGGCAATGGCCGAAGTGTGCAGCGACTGGATCCACTGGGCAAAGATGGGCTGCAGTTGGATGCCGGTGTCCGAGAACATGTCCTGCGGACGGCCCAGGGCTTGCATCGTGTCGTTGTGGACGTAGAAGCCAAAGGCGTGGAAGCCCAAGAACAGACACACCCAGTTGAGGTGGCTGATGATGGCGTCGCGGTGGCGCAATACCCGATCCAACACGTTGTTGCGGTTCACCGCCGGGTCGTAGTCCCGCACCATGTAAATGGCCCCGTGGGCAGCACCCCCCACCACGAAGAAGCCGCCTATCCACATGTGGTGGGTAAACAGGGAGATCTGGGTGGCGTAGTCGATGCCCATGTAGGGGTAGGGGTTCATGGCGTACATGTGCTGCGCCACGATGATGCTCAGGGATCCCACCATGGCCAGGTTGATGGCCAGTTGGGCATGCCAAGAGGTGGTGAGCACTTCGTAGAGGCCCTTGTGGCCTTCGCCGGTGAAGGGGCCTTTGTGGGCTTCCAGGATCTCTTTAATGGAGTGGCCGATGCCCCAGTTGGTGCGGTACATGTGCCCGGCCACGATGAAGAGCACGGCAATGGCCAAGTGGTGGTGGGCTTGGTCGGTCAGCCAGAGGGCACCGTTCTGCGGATCCAGGCCACCCTTGAAGGTGAGAAACTCCGCGTACTTGCCCCAATCCAAGGTAAAGAAGGGCACCACCCCGCTGAAGATGCCCCAATCCACGCTGGGGAACATCTCCTTCATCAGGGCCGGCTTAAGGATGAACTCGTGGGGCAAAGGCACCTGATCCGCCGGCACGCCCGCATCCAACATCTTGTTGATGGGAATGGCCACGTGGATTTGGTGACCGGCCCAGGCCAAAGAACCCAGCCCCAGCAGGCCCGCCAGGTGGTGGTTGAGCATCGATTCCACATTTTGGAACCACTCCAGCTTGGGAGCCCGCTTGTGGTAGTGGAACCAGCCGGCGAACAGGCACAGCCCGGCCATCACCAAGCCACCGATGGCGGTGCAGAGGAGTTGAAACTCATTGGTGATGCCGGCAGCTCGCCAGAGGTGAAATAGACCAGAAGTAATGCGGATCCCTTCGAAGCCGCCACCCACATCCCCATTCAGGATCTCTTGGCCGAAGATGGGCCAGACCACTTGGGCGCTGGGCTTGACGTTGATCGGATCCGCCAGCCAAGCGGAATAGTTGGAGAACTGAGCTCCGTGGTAGTACATGCCGCTCAGCCAGACGAAAACCACTGCCAAGTGGCCGAAGTGAGCGGAAAAGATCTTACGAGAGACGTCTTCTAAGTCGCTGGTGTGACTGTCGAAGTCATGAGCAAGAGCATGGAGGTTCCAGATCCAGGTCGTGGTCTTGGGGCCACGGGATAGGCTGCGGTCGAAGTGCCCCGGCTTGGCCCATTTCTCAAATGAGGTGGGAACCGGATCCACATCAACCGACACCTTGACCTTCGGCTCTCGCTCCTTTGGCGTAGTTGTCATCAAGAACTCCTCTCTTGCGACAAGGAACGAAGCATCCCTACCCCTTGGCAGAAGATTCCCCCAGGGCAGGACTTACCTGGCATTATAGGTCAGGGTTTGTGAGCCCTCAGTTGCTTCACAATAATTAAACGAGGGATCCCTTGTCCCATCGAGGCTGGAGTCGATTGGCAATTGTTCTTTCGATCATAGATGTAAATATATGTAACGAATTTTCAGCCAACCCAATCCGTTCTCAGGAAGGGTTGGAACTGAACAATAGACAGCAAGGGATCCCCTGGGTGGGGATGTGTGGTAAAACCCTGGCAGCCCTTTTGCAGATACCACCCTATGACCCTAGAGATTCCCCGTCGCCAATACGTCAGCAACTACGGCCCCACCGTAGGGGATCGGGTGCGCCTGGCGGACACCGAGCTGATCATCGAGGTGGAGGAGGATTTCACCACCTATGGTGAGGAGATTAAGTTTGGGGGCGGCAAAACCATCCGCGATGGCATGGGGCAATCGCCGACGGCCACCCGCGCCAATGGGGCCTTGGATCTGGTGATCACCAACGCCCTGATCCTGGACTGGTGGGGCATCGTCAAGGCGGATGTGGGCATTCGCGATGGCTACATTGTCGGCATTGGCAAAGCCGGCAACCCCAACATCCAAGCGGGGGTGACGCCGGGCATGGTGGTGGGCCCCAGCACCGAGGTGATCGCCGGGGAGAACCTGATCCTGACGGCGGGAGGGATCGATGCTCATGTGCATTTCATCTGTCCGCAGTTGTGCGAGTTTGCCATCGCTTCGGGAGTGACCACCCTTTTGGGGGGCGGAACCGGGCCGGCCACAGGCAGCAACGCCACCACCTGCACCCCTGGAGCTTGGAACTTGGGCAAGATGTTGCAGGCGGCGGAGGGGTTCCCCGTCAATTTGGGCTTCTTTGGCAAGGGAAACGCGGCTTTTCCCGCAGCTTTGCGGGAACAGGTGGAAGCGGGGGCCTGCGGCCTCAAGATCCATGAAGATTGGGGATCCACGCCGGCGGTGATCGACAGCTGCCTGCAGGTCGCGGATGAGTACGACATCCAAACCCTCATCCACACCGATACGTTAAATGAGTCCGCTTTCGTGGAGGACACTATCGCTGCCATCAATGGCCGCACCATTCACACCTTCCACACCGAAGGGGCCGGGGGTGGGCATGCCCCCGATATCATTCGCATTGCCTCGGAGCCCAACGTGCTGCCCAGCTCCACCAATCCCACCCGCCCCTTTACCCGCAACACCATCGAAGAGCATCTGGACATGCTGATGGTGTGTCACCACCTGAGCAAGAATGTGCCGGAGGATATTGCTTTTGCCGAAAGCCGCATTCGCCCCCAAACCATCGCCGCCGAGGACATCTTGCATGACATGGGGGTGTTCAGCATCATCTCTTCCGACTCGCAGGCTATGGGCCGGGTGGGGGAGGTAATCATCCGCACTTGGCAGACGGCTCACAAGATGAAGGTGCAGCGGGGGCCTTTGCCGCAAGACAGCAGCCGCAACGACAACTTCCGGGCCAAGCGTTACGTAGCCAAGTACACCATCTGCCCCGCCATCGCCCAAGGACTCAGCCACGTCATCGGGTCGGTGGAGGTGGGAAAACTGGCGGATCTGTGTCTGTGGAAGCCGGCCTTTTTTGGGGTTAAGCCGGAAATTGTCCTGAAGGGGGGCCTGATTGCCTACGCCCAAATGGGGGATCCCAATGCTTCCATTCCAACCCCGCAGCCGGTGTACCCCCGCCCCATGTTCGGCAGCTTTGGCCGCGCCCTGACCGAGACCAGCCTGCTCTTTGTCTCCCAGGCTGCTCTAGACTTGGGGATCCCGGAAAAACTGGGGATCCAGCGCCGGGCCGTAGCGGTGAAAAATTGCCGCGAGATCGGCAAAGCGGATTTGAAACTCAATACCGCCACTCCCCGCATTGAGGTGAACCCAGAGACCTATGAAGTGCGGGCCGATGGAGAGCTGCTCACCTGCGAGCCGGCAGAGGTGCTGCCCATGGCACAACGGTACTTTCTGTTCTAATTTTGGGAGAGTTTGAGAGCTCTATTGAGCGTTTGATCGGTAACCCAAGCATGGGCCACCTTGTTCTCCGCCACCTCAGCAAGCGCTTCCACAAGCGAGGGATCCCTGTCCTCAGGGATTTGTCTTTGAGTGTGGAAGCAGGGGAGATCTTTGCCCTGCTGGGGCCGTCGGGCTGCGGCAAGTCCACCACCCTCAATCTCATCGCCGGTCTGCTGGAGCCGGATCCCTTGCCCTATCCGGGGGAAATTTGGCTGGACGGGATCCCCCTCAACCCTCTGCCGCCGGAACGGCGCGGCGTGACTTTGCTGTCCCAACACAGCCGCCTGTTTCCCCACCTGAGCGTGGGGGAGAATGTCGCTTTTGGCCTGAAAATGCGGGGCATTCCCCGGGCAGAGCGGGAGGCTGCCGCCTTGGGCATGTTGGAGCGGGTGCAATTGCCCGGATTGGCTCAGCGTCGGCCTAGCCAGCTCTCTGGCGGACAAGCGCAGCGGGTGGCCCTGGCGCGGGCTTTGGTGATTCGGCCCAAGGTGCTGCTGTTGGATGAACCTTTATCGGCCCTGGATGCCAACCTGCGCCAAGAGATGCAGGCTCTCATCCTGGAGCTGCAGGCGGAAACAGGGGTGACGACGGTGCTGGTTACCCACGATCAAGCAGAAGCCACAGCCATGGCCCAACGCATCGGCCTGATGTTTGAGGGGCAGCTACACCAGGTGGGATCCCCTGTGGAGTTCTATCAGCAGCCGCGCTCCGAGCGCATTGCCCGCTTTTTTGGCGGGGTCAATTTTTTCGATGCGCAGGCGGAGGGTCACCAACTTCGCCTCAACGACGGGATCCGCTTGAAAAGCGCCGTGCCACTTCAAGGTCAGGTGCGGCTGACGGTGCGTCCGGAACAGGTGCAGGTGCTTCCCCAGCCGCCCGGCTTGGCCGACAATGTTTTCTCCGCTCAAGTGATGGCGGAACGCTTTGCGGGCACCCAGCGACGGCTGACCTTACAAACCCCTTGGGGCAGTCTGCAGGCTTGGGTGGCTCCCCATCAGGTGTTTGCGCCGGGGCAGGCAGTGTGGATCCATTTGCCGCCAGAGGCTCTGTGGCCTGTGGGGGTTGGCGGGGATCCCTCACCCCCGGCCCCTTTCCCCAAGGAAGAGGGGAGAGTTTAAGTTGAATCTGGAACCTGAAAGTTGGATGGGGGTGGAGGCAAGGCTATGCAACCCAAAAGCGTTTTCTGGAAGCGGCGGCAGGTATTGGCCGGCCTGGGATCCCTGGGGGCTTGGGCGTTGAGTCAAAGCTCTCCGTTTGCCCAGAACACCTCCCAGAACATGGTGGATCTGGGATCCCTGAGCTGGGCAGACATTCTGGAGCGGGCGCGGGGCAGCTCTGTCAACTGGGCCATGTGGAGCGGCAGTGAGGCCATCAATGGGTTTGTGGATGGCTGGGTGAGAAGCCAGTTGCAGGAGCGTTATGGCATTCGCTTGAACCGGATCCCGCTCACGGATACCGTTGAAGCAGTCAACAAGGTGATTGGGGAGGTACAGGCCGGGCTGCTCAGCGGCGGCAGCATCGATCTCATCTGGATCAATGGCAACAACTTCCGCACCCTCAAGCAGGGGAATTTGCTCTACGGCCCCTTTGCTGAGAAATTGCCCAGCTTGACCTTCTATGATCCCGCCGATATTGCAACGGATTTTGGCCTGCCCACCGAGGGCTATTCTGCGCCCTACACCGGCAACTACTTTTTGATGGCCTATGATGCCGAACGGGTACCCAATCCCCCCCAGAGCTACGCCGAACTGTTGGCTTGGGCAGAGGCCAATCCAGGGCGATTTACCTACGTGGCCCCGCCGGATTTTCATGGCAGCCGCTTTTTGTTGAGCGCCTTCTACGGCGTGACCGGGGGCTATGCCCAGTACAGCGGGCCGGACTTCGATGCCGATCTCTGGGCGCGACAATCCCCTGCCCTGGTGGAATACCTGAGAAAGCTGGATCCCTTCCTGTGGAGACAGGGCCAAACCTACCCGCCCACCTTTGCCCGCCTGGCGGAGCTTTTTGCCAACGGCGAAGTGTGGCTCATCCCCACCTTTATCGATCAGGTGATCTTACGCAAGGGCAACGGCCAATTTCCCCCCAGCACCACCCCCTATGGGATCCCGGGCACCAGCTTGATCGATCCCTCGTTTACAGCCATTCCCATTAATGCGGCCAATCCTTGGGGGGCAATGGTCCTGGCAGAGGTCTTGGCCAGCCCGGAGGGGCAGCTGGAAAAGTTCAAGCCGGAGGTCTGGGGGGATCTGCCGCTCATCGATGTCAGCCGGTTGTCTGCCGACTACCAAACAGCTTTTGCCCAGCTGGAGGCTGCTGCCGGGATCCCCATTCAAGAGGCCATTGCTGGGGCAGTGCCCATCGTGAACTCCGAATACACGGTGCAACTGGAGGCCCTCTGGCAGCAACAAGTCTTGCCGGGATAGGGGTCAGGTATGCCCCTCACCCCCAGCCTCTTTCCAAAAGGGGAGGTCTTCTGACATTGGGGGTGGGCCGGGCAATGGCGGAGCAGGATCCTCACCTTGGGGCAACCAAACTTGGAAATGCGTCCATCCATCCGAGCTGTTGACGGAGATATTCCCCCCCATATGCTCCACCAGTTGCTTCACCAAAGCCAGCCCCAGGCCGGTGCCGCCGTGCTTCCAGCGATCCGATTGCGGGATCCGGTAAAACTTTTCAAAGATGCGGGGCAGCTCTGGCTCTGGGATCTCGCTGCTGTTGCTGCAGACGAAGAGGATCCCCTCTCCTTCTGAGACAACCCGCAGGTGGATGGATCCCTCGGGGGCCGTGTACTTGATGGCGTTGTGCAGCAGCTCGCGCAGAATGCGCCCCAAGCAGGTGGGGTCGGCCCAAAGCGAGGGGATCCCTGACTCCAGGTGCAGTTGCAGGTGTTGATGTTTGGCTTGGGCCAAAGGCTGAGCCCCGTCCAGCAAATCTTGTAAATACCGCGGCAGAAAAATATTCTCTGGTTGCAGCAGATACGTCCCGGCTCCCAGCCGTCGCATATCCAGCAGGTCGTTGATGAGCTCGATTTGCCGGTTGCACTCTTTCAGGGCAATGGTGAAGTAGTGCCGCTGTTTCTCGGGGTTATCGCGGGTCATTTGCAGCATTTGCAAGGCCATGCGCACATTGGTCATGGGGGTGCGCAGCTCGTGGGAGACGG
>NZ_JANSHV010000120.1:0-9930 GCF_047461775.1 Synechococcus sp. R6-5 | reverse complement strand
GAAGTAGTCAGGGTCGGGTAGTTTACTAAGATAATGCCCAAGATTCTCGGATAAGCCTCCGTTGATTTACGCACAGGAGGGCGGCCTCGGCAAGGATAAACTCCCCGCGCGACCCCACACGTAAAGACTTGAAATAAGATTTAAGTGTTCAATCACTCATGAATTGCCTGCGCCTGTGGCCCTTTCCAGCCGAGGTTGGGGTCAAGCTTGCCCTGTTGAGAGGGCTCTTTATTCACCCGCGCACCCGCGAGCCGAGGGCCCATCGCCTCTGCACGATTGTTGCCCATGAGCTGCCGAAGGGATCCCCACACCCCAACGCCCTGCAACCTTGTCTCCTGCTGACTTCGAGAGTGCCAAGCTGCCATGTCACGCATCCTCATCATCGATGATGATCCCAGCATTTGTGCTCTACTGCAGCGGTACTTGCAGCGGCAGGGGTATTCGGTTGAGGTGGCGATGACGGGGGCCGAGGGCTTACAGCAGTTGCGCGCTTTTCAGCCGGCCTTGGTAATTTTGGATCTGAACTTGCCGGATGTGAGCGGCTACGATCTCTGCCAGCAAATGCAAAAAGAGACCGGCGTGTACGTGTTGATGTTGACCAGCCGCGTCAGCCCTGCTGATAAGTTGCACGGATTCCAGTTGGGGGCAGATGACTACCTGACCAAGCCCTTCAGCCTGCCGGAGTTACAGGCGCGAGTGCAAGCCATTCTGCGGCGGCAACGCATGAAGATCGAAGTTGCCAGCGCACCGGTCTTGACCTTTGCCTCTTTGGTAATCGACCCGGAAACCCGAGCAGTCATCCGCGAGCAGCGCCTGATCAACTTAACAGCACTGGAGTTCGATTTGCTCTATGCTATGGCTCGACATCCGGGGCGGGTTTGGCGACGGGCTGAGCTGATTCAAGAGGTGTGGGATTTTAACCACGAGGGAGATGAACGGGTGGTCGATGTCCACATCGGCCAAATTCGCAAGAAACTAGAGACTGATACCAGCCAACCGGAGTTGATCCGCACCGTGCGTGGAGTTGGCTACAAGTTTGAGCCCCCCGCTCCGAAGGAGGGATGGGGAGAGGAAAAGCCTTAACCCCCAAATAACTCTCCCCTCTTCACGTTGGGAGAGGGGCCAGGGGTGAGGGCCCGTTAATCCAAGCGGCGGCCTGTCAAACGCACAAAAATGTCTTCTAAGTTGGCCGGGCGCACCATGAGGCCGGTTTTGTCAGGTTCAGCTTCCAACTGCCGCTGAGCTTCCGCCAAGCTGGGGAAAAAGGTGTACTCCACCTCCCGGCCAGGACAGGATCGCACCAGCAGGGCCTCTCCATACTTGGCCCGCAATTGCTCGGTGCTGCCCAACTCGATTAACCTTCCCCCATCCATGATGCCGATGCGGTCGCACAGCTCTTCTGCCTCCTCCATGTAGTGGGTGGTAATCAGCAAGGTCATGCCCTGCCGATTGAGATCCCGCAAGATCTCCCACAACAGCCGCCGCGCCTGGGGATCCAACCCGACGGTGGGCTCGTCCAAAAACAAAATCTGGGGGCGATGCAGTAACGCCCTGGCCACCTGCAAGCGTCGTTTCATTCCCCCTGAGAGGGTTTTCACTTTGTCTTGCCGGCGATCCGCCAGCCGCACATACTCCAGCCATTCATCGATGCGCCGTTGCCGCTCTGGGTTGGGGATGTGGTGCATACGCCCGTGGAACTCCAGGTTTTCCCAAACGGTCAGCTCTGCCTCTAGGGTGATAGGCTGCAGAACTACGCCAATTTGCTGCCGCACCGCCACCGGATCCCGCACCACGTCATACCCCCCCACCCGGATGGATCCCTGGCTGGGTCGGGTAAGGCTAGTAAGCATGCGGATGGTGGTGGATTTGCCGGCGCCGTTGGGCCCCAACAGGGCAAACACTTCCCCCTGGGGGATCTGCAGGCTCAAATCTTGAACGGCAACTTGCTGCCCAAAGCGCTTCCACACCCCCTGCATTTCCACCGCCACCGTCTTGGTTTGGGGCAAGGTTGGGGCCGTCGAAAGAGCTGTCACAGTCCGCTCCGGTAAAGTGTAAAGAAATCTTTATTCTCCAGCATACGCCAGCCGTGTCAGCAAGCTGCAGGTCTTATCAGGGATCCCTGCCCTTGGCAGTAGTTTATGCTATCCCTTCAAGTCTTCCGTGGCTGTGATCTCGTTCCCTGTGGTTTTTCTCCAAGCTCTGCAAAATAGTGCACATTGCACCTGAAGGGTGAGTTACGTCCGCAGGGCAGGGCGTGATCGTACAGCAGATAGGGGAAGTCGCACTAAATAGCTAGTGCTGTATCTGTACGTACGGGTAACAATAAAGACACAAGCTTGAGCGGGCTGACTGTTCGGCTTGGGGCTTTTTCTTGGTGAAGTGACTTCCCTTCAGCGCCCACCGATAACCTCTACTAACCAATGTAAGGAAAATGCAGAGCAAAGATCGATTCGACCAAATTGACTTCCGGCTGGATCGCCTGGTTGGGGCTGTGTTGACCCTGGCCGAGACCGTCAGCTTCGTCAAGGATGACCTAACCCATCTGAAAGCCATTGTTCAACAACAGGTGCTGATATCCCAGGAGCACAACACCTGGCTGGGAGAGTTAAAGACGATATGTCAACAGCAAGCCGATACAGCTCGTCGCCAATCTGAGACGATTGAGCGCATTATTGCCCATCTCCTGCCCACTCAGGATCCCAAGTCTTGAAGGATCAGAGGGCAACCTGGGGGCGTGCCACAATGGCAGCAGAGCTGAGGTTTTCCACCGTTGGAGTGCCAGGTTGCAGCAGCAGGACAGGGTTCTGTTGAGGCTGAGGAGCTGCTTGCTTTCTTTCGTTGCCGACGCTTGCCTTACCTGGATCGCTTTGGCCCTCAAGAGGCCAAGCTGCCGCCGGACAACCTGCTGGAGCAATGGCGGCGGGATCGCCAAGCCCTGGCAGCCGCTGTGTTTGAGCGATTCCCCGGAGAACGGGTTGCGCCGGGCAATGAAGCTCTCTTGGCAGCCATGGCCGACGGGGCGGAGCGGATCTACGGCGGACGGATTGCCGCAGAGCTGTTTTGGCAACCGCAGGAAGATCTCAACTGTACTGCTGAGGCAGAGCTGTTGCAGCTTGCTTCTGAACCTGTCCCTCACTCCTCCTCTCCAAGGGATCCCATCCCTGCCCCAGAAGACTGCGAGATGGTGCCCGCTCTTGCGTCGCCGCCTGAAGCTGTTCCAGAGGGACGTTCAGTTTGGGTGAGCAGCTCCCTGGATCTGCTGATTCGGGATCCCACTCTCGTTGGCAGAAGTTGCCACGCCGCCCGATCCTCTTACCTGCCGGTTCATATTCGTATCGGCAAACGCCCCAAACCGGAATACGAATTGTTGCTGGCTTTGCAGGCAGAGTTGCTCGGATCCCTGCAGGGAAACGTTCCCAAGCGGGGCATTTTGATCCTGAAAGATGGGAAGTGGCACCCCGTCCACCTGAGCCGCCGACGAGCACAGGTGCGGCAATTGCTGCAGGAGTATCTGCACTCCCTCAGCCAGCCGGAACCGCCCCAGGTGTTTATGGCCCGCAGCCGCTGTCATCTTTGCCACTGGCGGGAGCATTGTCGCCAGTTGAACGCCGCCGCTCAACCCCTCAGCCTGCTGCCGGGCGTAACGGGATCCCGCTATCCCCTTTTGCAAGAGGCGGGGATCCACTCGATTGAAGCCCTGGCCAACGCTCAGTTGGATAGGTTGCAAGCCATTCCCAAGTTGGGATCCGGCGTGGCCCTGCAACTGCAGCTGCAAGCCCGTGCCACCCTCAGCCGGCAGCCCCTCTGGATTCAATCCCCCCCGGAAACCCTGCCCACCACACCCGTAGAGCTGTACTTCGATATCGAGGCGGATCCCCGCCACAACGTCGCCTATCTGCTGGGCCTGCTGGTGGTGGAGCAAGCCGAGGGGAAAAAGGTTGCGAGCTATCACAGTTGCCTGGCCGCCGACCCGCGGGAAGAAAGGCAAGCTTGGGAGCAATTCTTGCAACTGGCACAACGCTATCCTGACGCTCCCATCTACCACTTTCACGGCTTTGAAGTGCAGACCTGCCGACGGCTGGGGGAGCAATACCGCACGGATCCCCGACAGCTGCGGCAGTTGTTGCAGCGCTTTGTGGATTTACAGGCCTGGGTGCAACGCTCGGTGGTGCTGCCGATCGAGAGCTATTCCCTGAAAAACATCGCCCGCTGGTTGGGGTTTCAGTGGCGTCTGCCGGATGCCAATGGCGCCCAGTCCATTTACTGGTATAGCCAATGGCTGGAAACTCGGGAGCGCAGATATTTGGAGCACTCGCTTATCTACAACGAGGATGACTGCCGGGCTACCCACCGCCTAAAAGACTGGCTGTCCCAAGGAGTCCTCCATGCCGAATGATGCGAATAAATTGACAAAGACGGCCTATCCCCAGCCGCAAATGCCGCAGCTTGCGCCGCCAGTCTTGTGGCCAGTTGCTGAGGTTTCGTTTAGAATCAGGCAGGACTGTTTAGTTTATCAGGGGAATCCCATGCTGTTGAAATCTCATGAATCTCCTCGCCATCAGGGCAGAAACCGTCGCGGTCGTGGGGGATCGGCACGCAAGCGCCAACTGGACAAACGGAACCGCGCCTTGATGCAACGATTACGACAACGAGAGCAAGCTCTCAACTCTCGATCTTCTCGGCAGGGGCAAGTTAACCCTGCCTTTTTTGTGCTTGCTTCTTTTTTCCCTCAGCCTGGCTACAAGGGATCCCGCTTGGCTGCCTGACCCACCCATTCGATGGCATCGAAGAGTTTGCTTCTCGCGCCTTCAAGACAAAGACTGCGCCTCCACCAATAGACGCCCGCTTTAGCAGTTAGCAACATCAATGGGAAGATTTTGGGGCCCTGGATAAGCGCGAAGCTATCGGCCAAGAACGCGAATGGCTCTGTTCTTGGTGCAGTCAGGATCGGGATGACAGGATTTGAACCTGCGGCCCTCTGCTCCCAAAGCAGATGCGCTACCAAGCTGCGCTACATCCCGGCTTAGCTTTTGTGATTATGCCAGATCCCCGCCTCTGATGCACACCCAAGCAGGGATCCCTCGCTCAAGGCAACAAGGGAAACAAACATTTGTCCAGGTCAGGACTTGAGCATCTTGGCCGGCATGACAATGAGGGTATTCCCCTGTCGCTCCACCACGTAGAGCTCCTGCCCGGCTTGGATTTCCAGGTTGGGAATGCTGCACTTGGCGTTCCAGGTGGAACCCAGATAAGAAACCCGCCCCCGTTCGCCTGGGGGAATGGGGGTGATTGCCCGCGCCTCGCGAGATTCCTCTACCTGAACCGATCCATGGGGCACCAGACGGCGGCTGAGGATAATCAACACCACCGATGCCCCAATCCAGCTGGCAAATTGTACCCAGATCGGCAGCCCCAAATAAGCCAAAAGCCCCGCCAAGAGCGCCGCCAGCCCCACCGAGCCGGCAACCAATTCTGGCAAAAACAATTCGGCAGAAATGAGGACTAACCCGATGACGATCCAAGGCCAAACCATAGAATCCAGGGATCCCACCTAACTCAGTATGGCTCAAAACCCCTGGATCCTCAGCAGGGATCCCTTGTCCTTAGGGAGACTGGTTGGGGCTTACCCGCCCAAGCGGTAATTCTCCAAAAACTGCAGGGGATCCATCTCCTCCTGAGGGGAGCTTTTGGGTAGGTTCTTGGATTCGGCGATCCGCATCAAGGTCTCCCAGTCGGTGCTCATGACAAAGGCCACGGCTTGGCGAGCCGCCTCTCGGTGGGGGCAGTCCTCTCCCAAGACACAGCCATCTCGACAGAGGGTGGCGCAATCGTGCGCGGTGCTCCTGGGATCCGGGCCAGCCATGATGTCTTCCTCTCGGTGGGTTTCACGTTTTCTTTAGGATACCTGAAGAGAATCTTGCGCTTGCAGGAGATTTGGGTCAGGGCGGGTAGCTTGGATGAGGAGATGAGGCGACAAGACCTGTTCAAGCAAGAGGAGCCTTATGGAGTTTTCGCAATTGCAAGCGCTGGTGGATCGAGCGCTGGAAGACAAAAAGCTCACCCGCACAGAGGTGGATCAAATCGTCAACGCCATCCGGTCGGACGGCAAAATCTCCCCCGAAGAGATAGGCTTGCTGGAGTCCATTCGCGAAATGGTGCTCCGTCGGGAGATTCAGGTGGTGGAAACGGCAGATTGAGGGGCAGGGATCCCCTGTTGCAAGTAGAGGGTGACTTCGCTGCGATTGTGAAACAGGTGGCGGGCCCTCACCAGGGGGAAGGCACTACCCAAAATCTCCAAACTTTGCCGCAGCACCTGCAGGCGGTGTTGGTGGGGTAGCTTCAGGGTCATCACAGCTCTCCCCTGTGGCTGCAGATGGGGGGCAAAAGCCACCATCAGGCGGGCAGAAGCCGGGCCATCCATGCGCATGTCGTTGAGGATGAGGTGAAACCGGCCTGGGCCACGGGCCAGGTAGGCTTGGGCGCTGAGGCGATGGTGGCGGATCCCCGGATCTTGGCTGAGGCGCTCGTGCAAGTCCCCCGGATCCACTGCTGTGACCTGCTGGCCATATAGACGCAAAATGCGCGACCATCCCCCCGGTGCTGCCCCCAGATCCAGAGCCTGTCCCCCCGGCACCAAGGGAATCTGAAACACCTGGATGGCCTCCAGCAGCTTAAACTCGGAGCGGCTGATTTGCTCTGGATCCCGCCGAAAGCGATGGATCCCACCGGCCCAGTTGGAGAGGTTCTGGGCAGCCAAGGATAGGCCCAGCCAAGCGCAAATGCCCATCGGTTGAGCCAGGATCACCACCGAGATCACCTGCTGTGGGTCTTTGACCTGCAGGGGGGATCCCACCGCTGCCATCACCTGTTCGGCCAGGGTTTCATTGACCTGGAAGGGCTTGAGATTCCGCTCCCCAAACAGGCGCGTCTGAACCGAAAAGCTGAGGGCGGGGTCAATGGCTGCCAACATTTCCCCATCAAGGCGCAATTCAACTAAGGATCCCTCGGCCAGCCGCCGTTCTTGGTGAATGGGGCAGATGTGGCGTAAAAAAATGGGCGGGTCAGCTTGCCAAGCCTCAGCCAGGTCAGCAAATGAGCGTTGGCTGCACACCCATACCAAGCCAGGTGCTTCCTTTAGCCGCTGCACGGCAGCCTCTGGATCCGCAGCTTCTATCTCCCGGATCGCCAAATCCAGAAAATCCGGGTCGGCACTGCCCAGCCATGTATGGGTATCAGGGGGGAGAGGATTGCTCAACGGGCTCGCTGCCAACGCACGTAGGGTAAAGAAGCGGCTACTTGGTGAATCTGGGCTTGGGCGGCCAGCAGTTGTCCTGTGGCGTCCCAGGTGCCCTGCACCAGCATTTGCCAGGCTCCCTGGGGGATCTCCACAGCAGCGGTATTTGCCTCCCAGCGCACCTGTTTGTTGGGCAGATCCAGCGTCAACTGGAGCTGGGGATTTTCCGCCACCGCCTTCTGCAGGGCTTGAATCACAGCCGGGGGTGCCGTGACACAAGGGATCCCTAGAGCCAAGCAGTTGCCGAAGAAGATCTCGGCAAAGCTTTCGCCAATGAGGGCGCGGATCCCCCATTTGGCCAGCGCTTGGGGGGCATGCTCCCGGCTGGAGCCACAGCCAAAATTGGCATTGACCACAAGGATCTGGGATCCCTGGTACTGGGGTTGATCGAAGGGGTGTTGGCCGAGATCCTGGGCGCGGTCGTCGGCAAACACGTGCTGGCCCAAGCCGTCGAAGGTGACGCACTTCAAAAAGCGGGCCGGGATAATCCGATCGGTGTCGATGTCGTTGCCCAGCAGGGGGATCCCTCGGCCTGTGATGGTCAAAACTTCGCTTGGCATGGGAACTTGATGAATTCTCCCAGAGAGAACTTCAGGGTATCGCAACGTTCGGCAAAACCCTGCCCAACGGCAAAGGAAAGCCGGCAAAAGGGGAAGGCTCAGCTCGGCTACCGGCGGTAAACCTGATTTTCCAAATTGCGCACCTGCCGCTCCAGCCGATCCAGCCGCCCCCGCAGCTCGTCCATTTCCGATTGGCGGGGCACGCCCAGATCCTGCAGGACGTTGCGCACCTGCCGCTGAACGTAGGATTCAAAGTTACTCTGCTCGGCCTTCACCTGGTTGAGCAGGTTGTTGATGACATTGGATGCCTCTTCTGGGTTGAGCTGCCCCTTCTGCACCAAGTCGTCGGCAGCCTTTCTCAACTGTTCTGCCAGCAGAGTGGTTGTGCCCACGCCCATTAGCAAGAGCTGACGTAAGATACTGTTGTTGTCCAATGCTGCCCTCCAAAGGACGCTTCGCGAACGGTACGGGCCTCCATGACTACCCATTTTCCTCAGTTTGCCCTCAACTTCGCAACCGGCTCGGCCAGTTTCTCCCTTTCGCCTGAGGCGGCACAACAATGGCACAAGGCTCTGCAAATCCTCTTGGAGCGGCTCAAGGTTCGCTCGGGCAGCTCCCGGCAGCAGCCTCAGGATCCGGTTGAGTTTCGTTACCCTACTGAAGATTTCAGCTTGGAGATGTTCTGCAACCCCAACATCTGGGTCGGCCCCCACGCAGCCAAGGTCTTGGTTACTATGAAAACGGAAGGGCTGCGCTTTTCCACTGAGGTGGAGTTCTCTCGCCTTCAAGAAGACCTCAGCCAGTATCTGGAGTCCCTAACATGAGCGAAGATGCCCATGCTGCAGGAGAGGATCCCGCGGCCATTACGGTGACGCAACTGCCGGACGAGCCGTCAGAAGGGATCCCCGGCCACTTGGAAGTGGTTGCCCTCACTTGGCACGACCGCCAGCGATCCCGGCAACGGCTGGTGAGCGACTGGGGCACCGAGATCCAGCTGATGCTGCCCCGCGGCACCCATCTTCACGATGGGGATCTGCTCTATGCGGATGCGCAGCGACACATTCGGGTCAGAGCCCAACCCGAACCGGTGCTCTTGATTCAACCTGAAAACCCCATCCAGATGGGCCAAGTGATTCATCAACTGGGCAACTGGCACCGCCCGGCCCACGTTTCCCCCCAAGGGCAGATCCTGGCGCTGGCCGATGATCCCCTGCAGGACTGGCTGGCCCACATGGGGATCCCGTTTCGGTTGGAGATGGCTGTCTTCGAGCCCAACCTGTTGGCCCACAGCCATTAACCTGAGCCTTTGCGAGCGCAAACCCGTCCCTCCGACTCATGGCCTAGGCTCCAGCCTCTGCTTCTCGGGTTGCCAACCGCGCTGCAAACTCTCGGTGTTCCTCCGACTCAATTCCCCTTTGCAGCACACCCAACACCTGCTGCATGTTGCCCGTCAGCAGCGCGTCCACGGCTAACCACAACCCCGGAAATACCCGACTGTACAAGACGCCCGACTCATTGGGCTGTTGCAGCACGTACTCTCCATTCTGGAAGACATACCAGCGAAAGGCTTGCTCTTGGGTTAGCCAGACCAGATATTCCCGCACGCCGTTGCGCCGGTAGGCCCGCAGCTTATCATGCAGGTCGTAGGAAGCTGTGCTGGCGGCAATCTCCACAATCAGCTCCGGTGCACCCTCAATGTAGTCATCCTCGCTAATGCGGGACTGTCCCCCACAAGATTCGTGCATCCGCAATATGGCATCTGGCTGCGGCTCATTGTCCAAGTCCAGGCGAACGGTTGGATTGCCCGCCGACTCAACCCCCGGCGTTGCTGCTTCATAAACTCCCAGCCAGGCCATGATGTGGCTGTGTGGTCTGCCATGTCGGCGATATCTGAGGGGAGATGCCACGTAAACAATTCCCTCAATCAGCTCGGCTTTTTTGAGCTGAGGCATGGCTTGATAGCGCCGTTCAAACTCATCGCGGGTGAGACGATCGCCGCTTTCTAAGATGGGCAGTTCACGGAAGGAAGGGCTACTGACGCTCATGACCAGCTGATACATTTACGCTGAACACTGC
>NZ_JANSHV010000119.1:0-4706 GCF_047461775.1 Synechococcus sp. R6-5 | reverse complement strand
AGCAATGTTCAGCGTAAATGTATCAGACAGAGCAAATCAGGGCACTGAAGGTCTCACTCTGGCAAACGAGCAAAGCTGACCCCTCGGTAGTAGTAGGCCAAAATTTGGCGGTAAGTCCAGCCTCGGCGGGCCAGTTCTTGGGCGCCCCACTGGCTCATGCCAATGCCATGCCCAAACTTGGGATAGGGGCTGACATCCGGTAAGCTCATCAAATAAGGGATCCCACTCACCCCGACGGTTTGGCCGCCGCTGCTGGCGCTGTACATGGCATTGACAAACTGACCCCCATACACCATGACCACACCACGGGTGGCTTGTGTTGCTTCCAGGGCGGCTGCCGACCGCTGGGAAAGCCCTCGGTACACCTGGGAGCGAGTATCGCTAAACACATCAAACCAACCGCGGGAATTGCGATGGTAAAGAACGTAGCTGCGGGCTGCCACCGCTTGCGCCTTCAGGGCTTCTGGGAAGAACCGGGATCCCATTTCTGCATCCACCACACTGGCCACATAGTCTTCTAGATCCACGTAGTTGATGGCCATCACCATGTTGTAGCCAGTCAAGAGCACCTTGCCGGAGTACCAGCGGCCATTCACTGCCACCAGGCCACCCTCCTGAGGTTCGATGAACAGCACCGGGTCAACCACCCCATGCAGACGCACCCCTTGAGGGCTGGGCTGAGCCAAAAACCCTTGCATAGGGGGCAGATCTGCTAGCACCTCTCCCCGACCGTTGATCAGTTGGGCAGGGAGAGAAACGCCTACCACCAGAGGGGCAGTGGTATCGGCCAATTGCACTCGCACTGTCACCCCCCAGACAGACTCCACCCATCCCCAGAAGGCACTGACCACCAGGGATCCCAGCAGGGCCAGCCAATGCCGCGCTTCCATAGCCCGTGCCCAGAGTTGCTTTTTGTACACCAACTCCAACTTAGGATAGGGCGAGTTTCCAGAAATGGGCCGGTTTGTCTGTAGAAACTGCAGAGGGCTTGAGTCTCAATTCAGGTGTGGATCAGGTGTGGAGCAGGGGGGATCTGATAGAGATATGAGACTATCTATGAACGGGATCCCGTCTCCGGGGGAGCGGGCTGACCCGGTGGCTCCAGGAGGTCGGGTTGCGGCTGTCCTCCAGACAACCCGAAAGGCTGTCCGGCCCCAGGCCCAAGGCAAAGCGCAGCGAGTCCCCCGGTCGCCCATTGGAGAAGAAGAGAAAAGAACCCAAGGAAGCCAAGGAAAGAAGAGCCGCATAGCCAAACATGGCTCGATAGCCGGATCCCGCTGCTAAGGTGCCCAAAAGGGGCCCCGCCAGGCCAATGCCCAAATCAAACCCGCACATCACCAAGCTAAACAGGCGACCCCGCTCCGCCGGCTCCGAGCGATCGGCCACGAGGGCAGAAATGAGAGGGATCAAAGTACCAAAACCGCAGCCTACCGCGACCCCAGCAGCCAGAAAAGCGCCGCTGCTATTGGCAACAATCAGGATCCCCATTGCCAAGGCATAGGTGGCCAAGCTGAGGGAGATAAATGGCCCCCGCCCATAGCGATCGGAAGCGCGACCGGTGAGCAGGCGCACTCCAAAGCTGGCAAAGGCCACTGCCGTATAAAAAAGACCTGGATTCAGGGGAGCTCCGGCTTCTTGGATTAACAAGGCCACAAAGGTGGTCTGGGTGCCGAAGGCCAACCCCACCAAAAACATCACCCAAGCGAGGGAGCTCACCTTCGGGCTGCCCAGAAAGCTCCAGAAGGCCCCATCCATCGGCAGGGATCCCCAATGCTCACGCCGCTGTTCTCGAACCAGTTGGGTACAAAGAAAGCCCACCAACCCCAGCAGAGCAGAGAAGAGAAACGAAGGGCCATAGCCGGCAAACTCCTGCAAAAAGCCGCCCAAAGCAGGGCCAATGGCTGCGCCGATCGGATTGACCAAACTCATGTAGCCCAGGATCTCACCCCGTTTTTCTTCTGGGGCAAAATCCACCACCAAAGTCACATAGGCCGTGGCAAAAGCGGCGATGCTAACCCCATGAAAGGCTCGCACCAGCGCTACCCATGGGATCCAATCGGAGAGCCAGTATCCTATGGGGGCCATCCCCACCACCCCCATGCCGATAAGCAGCACGATCTGCCGGCTGTGGCCATCCGCCAGGCGACCCAACGCAGGGCGAAAGGCCAGCAACCCAATCGAAAAGGCCCCCATTACCCAGCCCACTTGCTGGCTGGTGCCACCGGCATCTCTGACGTAGAGAGGCAACGTGGGCAGCAGCGAGGATAAACTGGCCCAAAAGAGCAGCCCAGCCACAAACAAAATGCCCAAGTTGCGCCGCTGTGCCGGCTGCAGCTGCCCGAATACCCTCACGCCAACTCCTTATGCAAAATGGAACTCAAAGCGTTCTCCCAGAACCGCGCCCTAGGATAAGCCCACCTTCGCCGGATCCCTCAGCCCGAAATATTTAGGTGCTAACCTTTCTGATTGTAACCGTATGGTCTGGGGCTGGGAACCGGCCCTGCTCGCCTTTGCAGGCGCCTCCAGTCTGGGATAACAGCTAACCTCAAGTTACCTAGAGATGCGCTTTTTGGACTCCGACCCATGCCTGAACGATCGGATCCCCTCACTCGCAGCTTGATTGCCCTGATCCGGGGTTACCAGGTGGGTATTTCTCCTTGGCTGCCGCCTGCTTGTCGCTACTACCCCACCTGCTCCCAGTACACCTTGGAAGCGGTGCGGCGCTACGGTGCCCTACGTGGGGGTTGGCTGGGGATCCGTCGCCTCTGTCGCTGTCATCCCTGGCACCCAGGGGGCTACGATCCAGTTCCCGATTTGCCGGGATCCGCGCCGACCCAGAAACCATTCCGCTAGCCGGACTCAGGAGACATTTAGGTCGATTGTGGGTAGCAGGCCACAACCTCGATTTCTACTCGGGCATTGAGGGGCAGGCGGGCCACCTGTACGCAAGAGCGAGCCGGAGCCGGATCGGTGGCAAAAAACTCTCGATAAACCTCGTTCATGGCCGCAAAATCCTCCATATCGGCCAGGAAAACCGTTGTCTTCACCACCTGGGAGAGAGTGGTGCCCCCCGCTTCCAGCACCGCCTGCACGTTCAGCAATGCCTGCCGAGTTTGAGAAACAATGTCCTCCCCCACCAGTTTGCCGGTTTTGGGATCCAGGCCCACCTGCCCGGCAGTAAACAGGAATGGCCCCAGAGCAGTAACGCCCTGGCTGTAGGGGCCGACAGGAGCGGGGGCAGCCTCAGTTTGCACAGCACAAGGGCCTGGCCCGATTTGGCCCTGCTGGTGGCCGATCTCTGGCTTGGCCGGCTTCGTCTGCTCCATAGAGGTTTGCCCAACTCTGTCGCTACGCTACCACAGGTGGATTGCCGAAGAGCGGGGCTGAGAATGCCAAGATGAATTTGTTGATAGGGAGAGGGATCCATGCCTTTGATCAAGCTGCAAACGTCTGTGCAACCAGAAATCGCCGCAGTAGAGGAACTGCTTAAGGTGCTGTCTGCTGCTCTATCGGAACAGTTGGGCAAGTCGGAAGCCTACGTGATGACCGCCTTTGAGGGTGGGATCCCGATGACCTTTGCCGGCAGTGGGGATCCCTGTTGTTACCTAGAAATCAAGAGTATCGGGCAATTTTCCGCCCAACAAACCCGGGCCATGAGCGAGTTTTTTTGTGGCACCATCGAGGCCCGATTGGGGATCCCCAAGAAGAGGATTTACATTGAGTTCAGCGATGCCAAAGGCTATCTTTGGGGATGGAACGGCACGACTTTCGGGTAAAGATACTTCCCCCACTCCAAGAGCTGTCTACTCTGGCTTGCCCTAGCTCGCCTCACAAGAACTTTGTAGGAGTTTAGCCAATGGAAGAGCTACCTCAACTCAACACAAATCCCCAAAAGCAGCGGATTTTGCTTAAGCTTGCTACCGGCTTGGGCTTGGCCATTTTTATCTTTTGGGCAGCCCATCGATTGGGATTTTTTGGAGTTATTCAAGACTGGCTCGCCGAAGCTCTGGCTTGGATTGAAAGCTTGGGGTTGCTGGGGCCAATCCTCTTCATTGCCATTTACATTGTAGCGACGGTGCTGCTTCTACCAGCCTCGGTGCTGACCTTGGGGGCAGGAGCTGTGTTCGGGGTGGTGGCCGGAACTGTGTACGTGCTGATCGGGGCAACCATTGGAGCGAATTTGGCCTTTTTCATCGGGCGCTACTTGGCGCGGGAACAGGTGGCGAAATGGATTGAGGGAAATGCCAAGTTTGCGGCCATCGATCGAGCGTTGGGACGTGAGGGATGGAAAATAGTCGGCCTGATTCGGCTGTCGCCTGCGTTTCCCTTCAATGTGCTCAACTACGCCCTAGGGCTGACCCAAATTTCTTTTCTGGATAACTTGCTGGGCACCGCTGGAATCGTGCCGGGCACTTTTATGTATGTGTACATCGGCTCGTTGGCGGGATCCCTGGCCGACATGGAAGGCGCGGAGTTGGATCCTCAGGCTCAAACCGCCCAATGGGTCGTTCGCCTCGTGGGGCTCATCGCCACCATAGCCGCTACCGTCTACATCACTCGCATTGCCCGCAAAGCCCTACAAGAAGCGGTGGAGCCTGCCTAGGGAATTGCATTTTAAACAAGAATGAAATCTGTTGCATTGCTTCCCAACTCCTCTCTCTCTGGGAGAAGGACTGGAGGTGGTCGCGGAAGCGGCGCGGAGCGTT
>NZ_JANSHV010000118.1:0-1164 GCF_047461775.1 Synechococcus sp. R6-5 | reverse complement strand
GAAGCAGTCAGGGTCGGGTAGTTTACATGACCTATTTCCGAGAGCTGGACAAATCTTGGTACCTGACTCAAGCGGGCTTGGCGGAGTACCTCGATACCCTCAGCGAACTCACGGAACGCTTGGAAGGTTTGCAGTCTTTTGCGAATCTCTGTGAACAGGCCAATCAGAAAGATCCGTATCAACTGATCCCTTCTGAACCGGAAGGTCTGTATTTGCTTGCCTTCGAGTGAGATGCTGCCAAACTGGTTGATTGTCGCGCCTTTCCCCTGCCATCGAATCCATCAGCAGCCGCAGCGCAAAACTCCTGCTACCCTGGTTGAATGATGGTTTCGTTCCTGGTTGAGGTAGAGGGGAATTTGACAGATGAGCAGGTGCGGGAGGGATTCCACGCCCTCTCTGACCCGATTCGCCTGCGCGTGCTGCAACTGCTGCAGGGGCGTGAGTTGTGTGTTTGTGATCTCTGCGAGGAGCTGAAGGTGAGCCAATCCAAGCTCTCGTTTCACCTAAAAACCCTGCGGGATGCGAAATTGGTCAATGCTCGCCAGCAGGGGCGCTGGATTTACTACAGCCTCAACCCACCCGGTTTTCAGCTCCTGCAGCATTTTTTGGATAGATTGGGGCAAGCTGGCCCTGTCAAGGCCGCAGTTCCCTGTGTGGAAGACCTCTAAGGCGCGCAGGGATCCCAAAATGTCCCTAGAAAAACTGTCGGATCCCGCCCTTGTACATTCCGAAGACGGGCTTGCTGCAACACAAGAAATTACAGATGTGAATGGTGTTCCCTGCTGGCAACCCCAGGGATCCCGGCGGGTCAACTCGGAGAAAATGAGGATCCCATCTCCTAAAATCCATCAAAGTTCCCTGACACCAGCTCCCCTGTTGCTTAGTTAGGATTGATACAAGAGAGGTGGGAACAACATGATACGTGAACAGCGAGAAGAGTTGGAACGCATCCACCGAGCACACCTGTGGAATCGTCTCAAAGAGCGGGTGAAACGCGCCCAGTTGAATCCATCTCTGCTGGCTTTGCTGGCACGAGAGGCTTTTGAGTTGGGCTTCCCCCTTCCCTCTTTATCTGACCAACCCCAGGTCAATTCCCCTGCTGAGCAGCCCCAAGATGGAAGTCATCATCGCCGCACAGGGCCTCCGGCCCGCTGGCGCGAACGG
>NZ_JANSHV010000117.1:0-3950 GCF_047461775.1 Synechococcus sp. R6-5 | reverse complement strand
GCTACTGAAAGCCCGCTACGTACCGCTTTAGCGGTCCGAGTCGGGTAGTTTACAAGCTTTTTTCATCGAGTCCCGTTGGGAAGACCTCTTGCGAAACCTGTTTCTTACCGGCGCTAGCGGCTGCCTGGGGCACTATGTGTTGGAGCGCCTGGCCCAGCAAAGGGATCCCGAGTTTCCGGAGCGGCCCGCCTACCACCTGTACGTTCTCATCCGCGAGACCAGCCGCCTGCGGCTGCCCCTAGAACGGCTGCCCGCCCCTATCACCCTAGTACCCGGCGATCTCCTGCGCATCCGGGAACACGCCGCTCTGCTGCGCCAGATGGACGGGCTGATCCACATGGCGGCAGCTTGGGGGGATCCCGCCCTGGCTTGGGCCGTGAATGTTACCCACACCCTGGAGCTCTTTCAGTTGTTGGATCCGGAGCGCTGTCAGCAGGTGATCTACTTTTCCACAGCCAGCCTTTTGAACCAGGACCTGGAGCCTTTGGCCATTGCCGGACGGGCCGGCACCGACTACATCCGCAGCAAGTACGAGATGCTGCTGCGGCGGCAGGAAAGCGGCTTCTGGCCGGAGCGCCTGCTCACCCTTTATCCCACCCTGCTCTTTGGCGGCAGCCCCCACCACCCCTACTCCCACATCACTGCCGGCCTCAAGGACGTTCTCCGCTGGCTGGATCTGATCCGCTTTTTGCGGGTGGATGCCAGCTTCCACTTCATCCATGCTGCCGATGTGGCCGAGATGGTCGCCCACTGGGTGGCTCATCCCCCAGGCGCAGGAGATTGGGTGTTGGGCAACTCCCCCTTGTCTTTGGATGAGTGCGTGGAACAGGTGTGTGCCTATTTCAAAAAGCGGATTTATTTCCGCGTGCCCCTGCCTTTGGCTTTGGTTCGCGGCTTGGCCTTCTTGTTTCGGGTGCGGCTTTCCGAGTGGGATGAATATTGTCTGCGCCAGCGCCATTTTGTTTACCCGGCCATTTCCCCAGAAACCCTGGGTTTGCGCTGCCACTTCCCCACCGTGGCCTCTCTTTTGGATACCTACCTCTAGACCACCTTTGAGTAACAGTAGAACTGGACGCTGCTTCCTTTCCCTCTGGGACGGGGGGATGAGAGCCGAGGACCCAAGGGATCCCACTCGCCTCCGACAGGGATCAGCCGGTGGGGGCCACCGTTTCTCTGATGGCCAAGGCCTGGAGCTGGGCGGCAATGCGCTCTCGGTTGAGGTTTTGCCCAATCAGCACCAGTCGGGTCAAGCGCGGCTCCTGGGGTTGCCAGGGGCGGTCGTAGTAGGTTTCAAATCGGGATCCCACCCCCTGCAGCACCAGGCGCATCGGCTTGTAGGGGACGGCCACAAACCCTTTTATCCGGTAAAGACATTCCTCTTGGGCCAACTGGCGTAGCTGAGCCACCAGGGATCCCGGCTCATAACCTCCCTCCAAGCTGAGGTAGAAAGACTCAAAAGCTTCGTGCTCATGCTCCTCCCCGTGATCGTGGTGGCTGGGGCGGCGCTCGAGCTGGTCTTCCACCGCTGCATTAAAGCCCAAGAGCACTTCTGGAGGAACCTGCCCCCGCTCACAAGGGAGGATTTGAACCTCAGGGCGCAAGTGGTGCCGCAGCCAGCTTTCCACCCGAGCTTGCTCCTCTTGGGTAATCTGATCCACCTTGGTGAGCACCACCAAATCGGCACAACTCAACTGATCCTCAAACAATTCCTCAAGCGGAGTCTCATGGTCCAAACTTTCGTCAGCCTGCCGCTGCGCCTCCAGGGCCGCCGGATCCCCCACCAGTTGCCCGGAGGCCAGAGCCTGACCATCCACCACCGTAATCACCGCATCCACCGTGGCGCCTGTACGAATGGTGGGCCAGCGGAAAGCCTGCACGAGCGGCTTGGGCAAGGCCAGTCCTGAGGTTTCAATCAAAATGCAGTCTAGCTCCGCCCGCCGCTGCAACAGAGCTTCCATGGTGGGCAAAAACTCCTCCTGCACCGTGCAGCAGAGACAGCCGTTGGCCAGCTCCAGAATGGGGATGGATCCCTCCCCCTCACACAGTTGGCAATTCCGCAGCAACTCGCCGTCGATGCCCACTTCGCCAAACTCGTTAACCAACACGGCAATGCGGCGGCCCTGGTTGTTGAGCAAAAGGTGACGGATCACCGTGGTCTTGCCGGATCCCAGAAATCCGGTGATGACGGTAACAGGGATCTTGTGCATCTGCTCCGATGACTCAGCGCTCTTCAGTTTCCACCCCAAACTTTCTTTCTGCCAATCCTTGAGGGGGGGATGCCCAAAAAAAGGCCCCCGGCAAGGGGGGCCAAAGGTACATTCCAGAGGGACTTATGCCCTTATCGGATCGGCTTCATCCGGTAAACCGGCTCGTTCTCGCGGTTGATCCCTTTCTCAAAACCGGCAGCAGCGGCGCGAGCGCGACCAGCATGCCACAGGTGACCCACGAAGAACAGGAAGCCGAAGATGAAGTTGTGAGCAGCCAACCAGGTGCGCGGGCTGGTGAAGTTCACCGTGTTGATCTCGGTAGCCACACCACCCACCGAGTTCAGGGATCCCAGCGGCGCATGGGTCATGTACTCCACTGCACGGCGGGCTTGCCAGGGCTGAATGTCGTTTTTCAGCTTATCCAGATCCAACCCATTGGGGCCCAGCAGCGGCTCTTTCCAGGGAGCCCGCACATCCCAGAAGCGCATCGTCTCGCCGCCGAAGATGATCTCGCCCGTGGGGGAGCGCATCAGGTATTTACCCAGACCGGTGGGACCTTGGGCTTGGCCAATGTTGGCCCCCAAGCGCTGGTCGCGCACGATGAAGGTGAGGGCTTGCGCTTGCGAGGCTTCTGGGCCAGTGGGGCCGTAGAACTCGCTGGGGTAGACGGTGTTGTTGAACCAGATGTAGCAGGTGGCAATGAAGCTCATCAGCGAAACCGCCGCCAAGCTGTAGGAGAGATAGGCCTCCCCAGACCAGATAAAGGCGCGGCGAGCCCAACCAAAGGGCTTGGTGAGGATGTGCCAAATCCCACCGGCAATGCAGATGATGCCAATGTAGATGTGGCCGCCGATTACATCCTCCATGTTGTCGACGCTGATGATCCAGCCTTCCCCACCAAAGGGAGATTTGAACAAGTAGCCGAAGATCACGGCGGGGTTCAAGGTGGGGTTGGTGATCACCCGCACATCGCCACCTCCTGGAGCCCAGGTGTCATAGACACCGCCAAACCACATGGCCTTGGCCACCAACAAGAAAGCCCCCAGCCCCAACAGGATCAGGTGGATCCCCAGGATGGTGGTCATCTTGTTCTTGTCTTTCCAGTCGTAGCCGAAGAAGGGGAAAGACTGCTCCAGAGTTTCTGGGCCGCGAATGGCGTGATAAATGCCCCCCAACCCCAGCACGGCGCTGGAGATCAGGTGCAGCACCCCGATGACAAAGTAGGGGTAGGTGTCAATCACCTCGCCCCCCGGGCCAACCCCCCAGCCCAGAGTGGCCACGTGGGGCATCAGGATCAGGCCCTGCTCATACATAGGCCGATCCGGCGTGAAGTGAGCCACCTCAAACAGCAGCATCGCTCCCGCCCAGAAGACGATCAGGCCAGCGTGGGCCACATGGGCGCCCAAAAGCCGACCGGAGAGATTAATCAAGCGGGCATTCCCAGCCCACCAGGCAAATCCGCCTTGGGTGCGATCTTGCACCACTGCAGAACCAAATGTTGTCGAGGTCACAGAGACCAACCTCCAATGATAGTCAGGAACAAGAGACACCAAAAAAAGTTTAGTTAACGCGAGCGCCTGCCGTTGGGCTCCCTGTCCACTGGGATCCGCGGCAGGGGATCCCTTAGGCAAGCGCTCATCCTCACAGAGCAGATCTCTCTCACAGAGCAGATCTCTAGGGATCTACCGCAGCTAAAGTCGAGCGAGCTCAGTGGGTTTAGAGCGCATTGCCGCGGGGGAGGAC
>NZ_JANSHV010000116.1:0-5657 GCF_047461775.1 Synechococcus sp. R6-5 | reverse complement strand
CGGGGGGCGGGCTGGGGGGGGTGGCGGCAGCCTATGACGCGCTGCAACTGGGCCGGCAGGTGTGCATGACGGAGATCACCGATTGGATCGGGGGGCAGGTGAGCGCCCAGGGAGTCTCCGCTTTGGACGAGCGACCCCTGCAACGAGAAAATGACATCTTCCCCAAAGGCTACAGCGAGTTTCGCCGGCGGGTACGGGAAAAATACGGCGGGGATCCCAATCCGGGCAAATGCTGGGTGAGCGTGCTCTGCTTTTCCCCTCAGGTGGGCCACCAGGTGATTCGGGAGATGTTGGATCCCTATCTGCAGTCGGGGCAGTTGCGGCTGTTCACCGAGACGGTAGTGAAGGATTTGGAGATCAAAGACTCTCAGATCCGCAGTGTGCAGGCCATTCGCAACATCCCCAAACACGCCGGCGTCCAGCCAGAGAATCGAGGGGATCTCTCCAGCTACTTTCTCGATTTTTATCGTCTAGAACCCACCGAGGACTGGGACAAGGAGATCCTGCGCTTTGAGCCGCCGCCAGAACGCCAAGACAAAACCCTGCCCTGGGTGGTGATCGACGCTACTGAAACCGGCGAGCTGCTGCCCCTGGCGCGGGTGCCCTACCGCCTGGGAACCGATGGCCAAAGCCGCTGGGAACCCAGCTCCAAGCCCTACGTGGATCCCTACTGTACCCAGGGCTTCACCTACACCTTTGTCATGGAGCGCTTCCCCGTGCCGCAGGTGCCGGTCAAGCCGGAGTTCTACAACGATCCCCTGCACGGCCCCTACTACAGTTACGAACACCCTCGCTTCAACTTTGCGCTGATCTTCACCTACCGCCGCATCCGGGGGCAGGTGTTCGGCTTTGGGGAAGAGGCCATTCGGGTGGGGGATCAATCCATGCAGAACTGGACCTGGGGCAACGACTGGCGCATCACCGGCCCGGAGATGAACCTCATCCTTACCCACGAGCAACTGCAGGCCTCAGGCCAACTGCAGCCGGGCGGCTGGATGGGGGGCCTACGGGTGGAAGCCCTGCGGCGAGCTGAGCAGCATGCTAAGGGCTTTTTCTACTGGCTGGTGGCGGGAAGGACGGATTTTCTCCTGCAACAGGAGGATCCCAACTTTCAAAAAGACTTCTACTTGCGCTATGCCTACCTACGGGGGCCCAATACCCCCATGGGAACTGCCAGCGGCCTCTCCAAGTACCCTTATATCCGCGAGTCGCGGCGCATCATTGGTCGGCCCAGCCTCTCCTACCCAGAAGGATTTACCATCTACGAGTCGGACATCACCACACGGGAATCGGAGCTAAACCGCGGGCGGCCCTTCATCTTCTACGACTCGGTGGGGGTGGGCCAGTACCCCATCGACTTTCACGATTGCCTGCTGCCGGGTTTTTCCCTGCCCCCCAGCAACAACAAAGACGCGCAGGCCCCCAGCTACCCTTACCAGATCCCCCTGCGGGCTCTGATCCCCCAGCGCATTGACAATCTGCTAGCCGGCAACAAAAATATCGCCACCAGCCGCATTGCCAGTGCCTCCTACCGGGTGCATCCGGTGGAATGGGCCATTGGCACCGCCGCCGGTCACACGGCCCACTTTGCCCTGGAGCGGGATCTGATCCCGGCAGAGATCGTGGAGGAGCCGCTTTTGGATTTGCGGCTGTTGCCAGCTCTCCAGGCCCAAATCCAGAGCTTGGGCAACCCCATTCAATTTCCTGGCACCACCATTACCGCCACCGATTGGGCCCAATCCCGCTAGCCTAGAAAGGCAGGGTTGGGAGTTGACCGGTGGATCCCGTTGGGGTTGGACTTGTGGGCTGGGAGATGCTTCGCCCCTCTTTATGGGCCGCCACGGCTCTGTGGGGCTTAGGGCTAATGTGGGGGTTTTCGCCGCTGCATCAAAAGCTGCAGGAGAGCTGGGAAAAGCAATTGCTATGGGATCCCAGTGGAGCTTTGGCTTCCTTGCTGAGCACCCTTCCCTTTTTGCTGGCAGCAGGCTTGGTGGTAGCCCTGACGGAGATCTCCTTGGGCAAAAGCTGGGCCGTCTCCTGCGGCCTGATCGCCTGCGTCGGCGGAGGCCTCTATGAACTGGGCCGGCGGGACAATGCCAGGTAACTCAAGCGCTCCGTGTTGTTAACGCAACTACCCCCAGTCTCCTCCCCTAGGGAGCGGATAAGCAACGCCAAGTTAGAGCGGCTTCAAGCGATGACCCCCCTCCAAGAAGCAGCAGAAGCAGCGGCCAAGCTGCTGGTATTCCGGGACATCTGCACCCACCCCCTAGCCCTAGCCTGGCAGGAGCTAATCCAGCAGTTGATGAGTGGGGATCCCCTGCCGTGCTGGAGGGCCTACGGGCGCTGGTTTGAGCTTTTGGCCCGGCAGGGCCTGAGCTGGCGGCAATGGCTGATCCGGGAGATCCGCTGGGCCGATAACCCCTTTGCCCGTGCAGCGCTGCAGCCCCAAGGGATCCCAGAGCCTCTGATGCAGGCTGCCCGCCACGACCTGCGCTGTCTGCAAACCCTAGCGGACAGTCAGGAGACCATTGCCGAGCAGATGCAGGCGTTGGGGTTGGGGATCCCCTGGCCCGATGGGGAAACCGATAGCGCTGGCTGGGATCCCCGCTCTTTTGCCGATTGGGGCCAGAGCTTGGAGACCTTAATTGCCCACTACCGCCAAAGGGGGGTAGGGCTCTGTGGTCGCTACTGGGCCTTTCGCTGGGGGCCAGCAGGGCTAGAAGGGATCCCCGCTCCCGATCTGCCTGACTGGGAGGAGATTTACAGCTACGAACGGCAGAAACGGCAGTTGGCGGCCAACACCGAAGCGCTGCTGCGGGGAGATCCGGCCCTGCATGTGTTGCTCTACGGGGCGCGGGGCACCGGCAAGTCTTCTCTGGTGAAGGCGTTGTTGCGCCGCTACGGCCCGCAGGGGTTGCGCCTATTGGAGCTGCGACGAACTGACTTGGTTCAGTTGCCGGAGATTTTGGCAGAGCTGCGGGCGCAGGTGTTGCCTTTTATCTTGTTTGTGGATGATCTCTCCTTTGAGGCAGAGGAAACCGAGTTTAAGCAGCTCAAGGTGCTCCTGGAGGGAGATCTCGTCGCGCCGCCCCTCAACGTGCGTCTTTATGCCACCAGCAACCGCCGCCATCTCATCCGCGAGTTTTTCGGCGACCGACCCAATCCCCAAGATCAAGAAGTTCACGCCTGGGATACCGTACAGGAAAAGCTGTCGCTGCGGGATCGCTTCGGCCTCACCCTCACCTTCACTCCCTTCACCCAAGGCGATTACCTGGCAACCGTAGAACACCTGGCGCAGCGGCTAGGTTTCACCCAATCTTTGGATGTCCTGCGCCGCCAGGCCCTGATCTGGGCACAACAGCAAAACGGCTTTTCCGGTCGCACTGCCCGTCAGTTTTTGGATGCAGTTCGGGCAGGGCTGGTGAAGGACAGCGATGGACTATAGAAGCGATAGAAGCCATGGTCGCGTCAGCGTTGGGTAGCAACATCGATCCGGCCAATCTGGATCAGACGGAAGCAAGCCGAGGCTTGGCCCGCCTGGGGATCGATGTGGGGGGCACCTTTACCGATCTGGTGCTCCTGCGCGACGGCCAGATTCAGACGGCGAAGGTGCTGTCTACCCCCAGCCCTGAGGAGGGAGTCTTTGCGGCGCTGGACAAGCTGGGGGCGCTCCAAGGAGAGCTCCGGGTTGACCTGTTCTGCCATGGCATGACGGTGGCCACCAACGCGCTGCTGGAGCGCAAGGGATCCCCCACCCTGTTTTTGACCACGGCGGGCTTTCGGGATGTGCTGGCCATTGCCCGTCAAAACCGCCCCTCTCTGTATGACCTGACACAGCCCAAGCCGGAGCCAGTGGTGCCCCGCCACCATTGCCTGGAGGTGAAGGAGCGCTGCAGCGCGGGCGGAGTGTTGGAGCCGCTCACCGATGCCGAAATCCGGCGGGTGGTGCAGGAGGTGGGGGAACGGGTGCAGCGGGATGGGATCCGCGCTATTGGGGTGGGGTTTTTGTTTTCTTTTCTCTACCCGGAGCACGAACAGCGGCTGGGGACGGCCTTGCGGCAGGCTTTTCCCGATCTGCACCTTTCCCTGTCTTGCGAGGTGGCGCCGGAGTTCCGCGAATACGAGCGCTTCAGCACCACCGCCATCGATGCCTACCTCAGCCCGGCACTGGCGGGCTACCTGCACCGCTTGGCCCAAGGATGTCGGGAGCGAGGGATCCCCCAGCCCTTGATCATGCAGTCTTCCGGCGGGGTGACCTCCATTGCTCAGGCGGCGGCCCATGCTTCGGTGGCTTTGCTCTCGGGGCCGGCAGGCGGAGTTTACGGGGCGGCCTATCTGGGTCGCCTGAGTGGCTACCCCCACTTGCTCAGCTTCGATATGGGGGGAACCAGCACAGATGTGGCCTTGATCCAAGATGGGATCCCCCAGGTTACTCCCGCAGCGGTGGTGTGCGGCTTGCCCGTGCAACAGCCCCAAATTGACATCCACACCGTCAGTGCCGGCGGCGGATCCCTGGCCCATTTGCTGCCCGGCGGTGGGCTTCAGGTGGGGCCAGAGAGTGCCGGATCCAACCCCGGGCCGGCCTGCTACGGTCGGGGGGGAACAGCTCCGACGGTTACCGATGCCAACCTCTGGCTGGGGTACCTGCCGGATGGCGGGCGGCTGGGCGACTCGGTGCAGCTACGGCGGGGGCTGGCGGAACAGGCTATTGCCACGCTGGCGGATCCCTTGGGCTTGAGCTTGCAGGAAACTGCCGTTGGCATTCGCACCTTGGCGAATGTCGCCATGTCGCGGGCCTTGCGGGTGATCAGCGTGGAGCGGGGTTTGGATCCCGCCGATTTTGCCCTGTTGGCCTTCGGCGGAGCCGGGCCCATGCATGCCTGTGCTTTGGCAGAAGAGCTGGGCATCCGCACGATCTTGATCCCGGCTGCCTGTGGGGTGCTCTCGGCGCTGGGAATGGCTTTGGCAGATCTGCGGCGAGACTATCGGCGGGCCATCCTCCAACCTCTGCGGCAGCTTGCGTCCGATTCAGGGGGATCCCTGCTGGCCCAATGGGCAGAACCCCTGATCCGCCAGGCCCAAGCCGATCTGCAGGAGCCGGCGTTGCACTTCAGCTTGGACTTGCGCTATCGCGGCCAGTCTTTTGAGTTGGGGATCCCAGTGCGGTTGTCGGATCCGATTGCTCATCTGGAACAGCAGTTTCACCAGGCCCACCGACAACGCTATGGATGGCAGGATTTGGCCCAGCCGGTGGAGGTGATTCAGTTGCGTCTACAGGCGGTGCAGGCCCTACCCACCGTGCCTTTGACTGCACCCCACCCTTTGCCAGGGGATCCCCTCAAGGGTCGGCGAGAGGCATGGTTTGGGGGCAGGATGCGCCTGGTGCCGGTTTACGATCGGCAGCGCATGGGTGTGGGGTTTCAACTGCGCGGGCCGGCAATTGTCGAGATGCCGGAGGCAACTGCGGTGATCGAAGCCGATTGGACAGGTGTCATTGACGAAGTGGGAACCCTAATCTTGAGCTGTGTTCGCGATAGCGGGACAAAGTCCTGGTGAGTCCATCCGCAAGCAGAGCGTCATGGTCATTTCGATTCAAACTAGGATACTGTGCCCACACCCAAAACGTTGCTCGCGTCGGCGTTGCGGAGCAATAATGC
>NZ_JANSHV010000115.1:0-14261 GCF_047461775.1 Synechococcus sp. R6-5 | reverse complement strand
CAAAAGCCGTCCTGGAAGGGCGGGGCTTCAGGCCTAGCTTCTTGGTAAAGTTTGGAACTGCCCGCATTCGGGATTGCCTTAAACTTCTCTTAAATCCTGTTTCACAGGTAACTGCTAACATGAGGCCAACTTCACTCCCACCCCCGGAAAGGAAGGCCTTTATGAACTGGCTGATGCTGCTTGGTCTGCTTTGTCTTCCTGCCTCTCTGTTTTCGTTTGTTGAGTATTTGCGCTCCCAAAGGTTGGTTCAACAGCTCTCTGCAACTCGGTTGCTCAAGATAGCCGAGCTTCGCCATCTCGGTCAGACCAACCCCCAGGCAAAAGGAGCAAACTTGGCTCAAGTTTACGGCAGGGTTGTGTGCGATCGGCCTTTGGTATCGGAACTTTCGCGACAGCCTTGCGTCTACTACAAGTCTGAGATCTCTTGGGAGTATGACGAGATCGAATGCTATCGAAGGTATTTGAATAGCCAAGGCGATGTAGCGTATAGCGAACGGATCAGCGAAGGCGAATATCAGAACGCTCTACGCTTGGGATCCCGAGCAAAATCCTATCCGGGGGAGATGGTCGGGAAAAAGCCCGGCTTGGGCTACTCTGACTCCGGTTCTTTTCAGAAAAGGGTTGATCCCGACTACTCTTCTAATTCTTTTCCACAAAAGCCCAACCCTGGCTACCCCGGTTCCGGTTCTTTCCAGAAAAAGCCTGGTTACCCCGACTACCCCCAGCAGCTTGGCTCTCCAGGCTATCCTCAAAAATCGCCGTTTTCCGAAGTAAGCTCTCCCCAAAAACACTACGCCAACGTGTATTACGATCCGAGCACAGGTCGGGAATATCTCCTTGAAAGAGAGACGAGAACGAGAGACGAAACCCTTCACTCGGTGGTTCGCCAGATCCCTTTTTTCATCGAAGACGAAACTGGAAGGGTGAGGGTGGATCCCACAGGTGCGGAGATAGAGGCTATGTCGGTTGTGGATGAGCATATTTTTCCAGGAAAAGGGCCCAGCCGGTTCAACTTCAATCTCAAGCGCTACCTTTCCGGAGTGAGAACAGAAAATCGCTCCACCCGAGCTTTTATCTATAAGGAATGGGTGATTCCGGTGGATGCGATGGCGTTTACCATGGGGCAGGTGCGTTTTGAGGCAGGGGATCCCGTGATCCGAAAACCCCTTTCTGGGGAAAGGTTTATGATTGCCCCCAAATCCCCTGAAGCCCTCTTGGAAGAGCAGCGCTCCAATGCCAGCAGCTACCTGGTGGGATCCGTCGTCCTGCTGGGTATCGGCATTTTCACCGTGCTCCACCTGCTGCAATCCCTGCAGCCTTATCGCTAGTTCCTGCCCAGGCAGAGGGAAGCCCACTGCCACTCACAACGACAAACCCAGCTTGAGCCCAAGCAGGGCATGGGCAAACAGTACACATAGAATGAGGCTGCCCACATAGGCATGGGTGGTGCGCAAAGCAGCGCGGTTGCCCCCAAAGCCGCTGAGGGACAAAGCTCCATTCACCGCCAACAACAGCAACACCAGGGATCCCGTCCAAAAATGGGGGCTGCTCAACAGGGGCTTCCCTTGCATCACCAGAGAAAGAAGGCCGCCAGTGTAGCCCAAGGCAATGAAGGTGGCCATCCAGGGGGCCAATTTGCGGTGGTCAAGCAGAGGCTTCTGGGCCGCTTCCGGCAGGGATCCCTCTGGCGCTGTGGAGGCGGCTGCCAGACGCAAGGCCCGTCCTCGCCACCCAGTCAGGCCGACAAAGCTGCCCATCACCACCACCACGATCCCCATCATCAAGGGGTGACCCCATTGCACAATGGGTTGGGGCAAGTTAAGGCCGGCAAAAAACTGGGCTACGGGCTGCAAGGTGGCGGCTAACCCATCCGAAGCTGCCGACAGATCCGGCAAGGCCAAGCTCAACAGGTTCATGGCGCTCCCTCTACCTCCGCAATAAATCTACAGCTGCTTAACAAATCTACAACACCCCAATTCTAGAATGGGAGGACATCAGTGATCTCCCTCAATTCGTTGAAGGGAGGACGTCAGCTGACCCATGCCAGCGGGAAGCTTCTGGTGGGCACCTGGCAGCGGTAGAATGTCTGACGGTAAAGCTGTGGCTGTGAGCGGCTCTCTCGCCACTGAGTGCTGAGCAAAACGGAGTTGTTGAGATGGCCAAGTTGTTGTTGGGGGATCAAGCCTTTGAGGTCGAGCTGCTGACGGATGTGCCCACCAATTGGCCGGGAATTAAAGTCATGTCTAAGGGGGCCAAGCTGGACATTCCAGCGGGAACTGTGGTGAAGGTGGAGGCCGAGGATGACCACATAGCCGGCTCCTATAAGGTGGTCTATCGTTTGGCGCCTGCCTATCCCCGCAGCTGGCGGCTACTCCTGGAGCGGGAGAGCGTCGCCACGGCGCCTCAGGTGGCATCGGCTCCAGAACCAGAGGTTGCTCAGGCCAGCAGCTCAGAAGGAGGGCTGCCCAATAGCGATAAAATCTTCGCCATCAAGGTATCCGGCCTCGTGGGAGGAGGTGTGCGCAGAAGTGTTGTCGAGTACAAAGTGCCCTTCAGCCGCCTTTCCCAAGAAGTGAAACGGATCACCCAAATGGGAGGCAAGATCGTCAGCATTGCCGAGTCCAATCTGCTAAGCACCCTTGAGTAGCGGGCGGCTTCCTGGGAGGTTCTGGGTTCTTTCAGGCCACCCGTCCAGGCCGTTCTGGTTCAAACAATTTCAACGAGGGATCCCTGTAGAAAGCATGCGGCGATTTCTCCCCTATCCCCAACCTGAGGATGGGGTGGTAGGCTGGCGTTGGTTTTGCCGTTGCCTGGAAGGCTGCCTTTTCCTGCTGTCCTGGGGGTGGGCTTTGGGTAGGAAAAGGCGTTCCGGCGAGGGCTGAGCTTTTGCAATTGGGAGTGGGGAGTGAGGCCATGACATCTCGACGACAGCCGACGCGCTTGGGAGGGTCGATGCCCCAAGGCCATGCAGGCTCTGGGTCAACAAAGGGATCCCAGCCGTACCCCTCGCCCACTCCACGACAAAGCTTTTCCTCTTCCTCTCGACGTCCGCTGGCCAAGTCTCGACCGAGGTTACTCCCCTTCTTAAGCTTGCTGGTGATCCTGCTGGGATTTGGGGCTGGGGCCCTGGTGGCCTGGGCAACTGCTCATCCCGACTGGGTCAGCCGCCTGCCGGGGCTCTCGCCACCTCTAGCGGAGATCCCTGCCCCCCGCGCCCACGCTAAAGCGGCTCAACAGCGCTTGCCCATCTCCTTAGAGACCCAACTGGAGCGGGATCCCTTTGCTTTGGATCCCTTGGCCAGCCTTTCTTATGTGCCCGCCATCATGTATCACGATGTGGTGGCTGGCCGCAAGCAGGTCTGGTTCGACACTACGGCGGCGGAGCTGCGGCAACACTTTGAGGCCATTAAGCAGGCGGGGTTGACCCCCATCCACATCGACCAACTGTACAAACACCTGCGGGACGGGGATCCCTTGCCCGAAAAAGCCATTTTGCTCACTTTTGACGACGCCTACCTGGGCCTGTACGAAAACGCCTACCCCCTTCTCAAGGAGTACAACTACCCCGCCGCCTATTTTGTGCAAACCGGGTTTGTCGGCGTGCCCACCAGCAAGGATCACTTCACCTGGGATCAGATGCGGGAGATGGATGCCAGCGGGCTGATCGACTTTGCCGCCCACACCGTCACCCATCCCCCTGACCTGCGGGTGCTAGACGATGCCCGTCTGCGGCGGGAAGTGTTCGACTGCAAGGCCAAGTTGGAGCAGGAGCTGGGCCACCCCATCCACTACTTTGCCTATCCCGAAGGCAACCGGGACGAGCGGGTGAAGCAATACCTGGCCGATGCCGGTTACCGGATGTCTTTTACGATGGATCCCGGTTTTACAGGACAATCGCCCAACTTGCTGGAGGTGCGACGCTTTAACCAGTTTCGCCTCACCGAGGCCATTCTTGGCGCCCGCACCTTTAGCCTCAGCCGCAGCCTCGACTACTGGCTGGATGTGACGCAGCCTCTGGCTCTGACCGACGAGATCATTGACGGGGTGCGGGTGCTCACCATCCGCGGCGGACGGGCAGCCACAGTGCACGCAGAACGGCGCTACGAAGTCAGGACGTTGGTCCAGCGCTACCAGGCCGATGCTGGCATTAACGGCAGCTTCTTCTCCATCCCCTGGATCAACTCCGCCAGCAACGTCATGGTGGGGCCGGTGATGGCTGCCAACCACAAGACCTTCATCCCCGGTCGCCCCGAAGATGACCAGGCAATCCGCGGCCGGCCGCTGGTGCTGCTGGGCAGGGATCGCCTCCGCTTTGTGCCCTTTGATCCCGACACCATGACCCACTTGGAGAACATCCGCCAGTTGATGCCGGATGTCACAGATCTGTTTGTGGCCGGTCTATGGCTGGTTAAGGATGGCCATGCCCTCTCTCCGGCGGAGATCAACTCGTTCCGCCTTGCCAGCGCTGCTGAGTTTCGCCCCAGAGCTTTCTTTGGGGTAGATGACCAGGAGCGGGTGGTGATCGGAGTTACCAAAACCCACGTCAACGCCGCCATCCTGGCCAGTCTGCTGCCCAAAACCGGGATCCGGGAAGCCGTGCTGCTGGACTCTGGCTTTAGCACCTCCCTGGTCTACCAAGGGGAGATCCTCGCCACCGGCCATGCCGGTCCCAACCAGCCCAGCCGTCCTGTGCCCCATGCCATCTTGCTCTACGACCTGACTCGCCTTTGGCGGGAGGATCCCCATCCCGAGGCCAAGGCTGGCTCTGAGGGAGATCAGCTGGAAGGGCTAGTGCAACTTTTGCCAGCTAGCGACCAAGATGCAGCCAAAGCCCAGCTAGAGAGCGTCTTGGCCAGCCAACGCACTTTGAGGCGGGGGGATCGGGGGGCGGCGGTGGTGGCGGTGCAACTGGGGTTGAGCCACCTGGCCACTCAGCAGGGACGGCTGGATCTACTCCCTTCGGGCCCTGATGGGGTGTATGGTCAAGAGCTGGCCCAGGCAATGGCGGAATTGGTGCTGGCTGCACCTGAGCGCAGTGAGATGGGATCCCCCCTTCCAGCCACCCCTACCCCCCTGGTGGCCGGAACGGCGACAGCCCGCCAAGGGGTGGACATCATCGATGCTCAACTGCTGCGGCGTCTGCTGGAGCGCGTTAACTTGGCCTCTCCCTCGGTACTGGTGGATACGCGCTTGGAACGGTCAGCCTTGCTCCTAGAGCGCAAGCCGGAGCGTAAGCTGCTGCCCAGCGCTTCTGTCCAACCCCACACCGGTGCTCCCAGCCCGACCTCCGGGTTAAGTCGGTAATCTGCGATACAGCCATTCCGCAACAGAGGGTCTATCCTGGCCGAAGAAGTCCCGCTTGCCTCTAGCCCTGGGGGCTAAGTTTGCTGTTTACCCTGCCGGTGGTGCTTAGGAGAGGTGTGCTGAGGGAGGTCATGACATCTGCTGCTGAAGGGGGGGCCGAGAACCCTGGGGCGACCTGGGTAATGGAGAAGCGGATTCTCGGCAACCCGGCTGATCCCCTGCGGTCGGCTGCCCAGCTCGAGCCGGGCATGTGGGTACGGCTGTTGTATCCTCCTTCTGTTAAGGGGAGGCTGGGGATCGTCCTCACCCGTGAAAACCGCGACCGCTGGCTGGTGACTCTGGCCGGTGAGGGAGAAGAGGTGGTCCTGTCCCTGGCGGCACGGGAACTGGTACCCCTTGGCTGAGGTTGTCAAGGATATCTTGGCGAGGGCTGGTTCTGTTATCCTGCTCTCAATGCGGTTTTTCAGGTCGCTGCTCTATGGTTGCTACTCTGGCCTTCAACCCTTCCTCGGATCCCCCTCGATCGCTTCTGCCCGAGGAGATCACCTGGCTGGGCAGCCTCAGCTACAACGAACAGGGCCTGATCCCGGCCATTGTGCAGGACTACCTGGATGGGACGGTGCTGATGATGGCCTGGATGAACCGGGAGTCGCTGCAGAAAACTTTGGAAACGGGCCGCACCTGGTTTTGGAGCCGCTCGCGGCAGGCGTTGTGGCCCAAGGGGGAAACTTCTGGCCATGTGCAGTGGGTCAAACAAATCCGCTACGACTGCGACGGCGACGCCCTGGTCATCCTGGTGGAGCAGGTGGGGGATGCAGCGTGCCACACAGGAGCGCGGAGCTGTTTCTTTCGCCCTTTGCAAGGGGATCCCCTTCCAGCAGCCGATACCCTGTCGCAGGTGTTTGCCGTAGTCAAGGCCCGCCAGGCGGATCCCCGTCCCGACTCCTACACCAGCAGCTTGCTAGCCAAGGGGGAAAATGCCATTTTGAAGAAACTTGGCGAGGAGACGGCTGAGGTGGTGATGGCGGCTAAGGATCAAGACCGCGTGGCTTTGGCCCGTGAGATGGCCGACCTCTGGTACCACTGCCTCGTGGCCCTTGCTCACTATCAGGTAGATGTTAGGGATGTCTATCGCCAGCTCCAAGCCCGCCGTTCCGCCAAGTGAAAGGGCCATGTCCCCCGAAGGCGGTGCTCCCGCAGATCCCTCTCCGTCCTCTTGGGATCCCTCCCTGGACAAAGCCCACCTGGATTTACAAGCCGCGCGCTGTGGCCAAGTGGATCTGGAAACCGATCGGGAGACCTTGGCCCGTTACCTGAGAGGCCATGCCCAGTGGATCCAGCGGTGCTTCAGGCCATTGCAGGTGGAAGCTTTGTCTGCCGAGACTTACAGGTTGCAGTTTTTCCGCATGGGCGGGCTGGGGTTTGAGCTGGAGCCCAGTTTTGGGGTGAGGATCTGGCCGGATGAAGATTACCGGTTTCGCCTGACCTCGATTGAGTTGCCCGGCGATGAGGGAATGCCTTACCGGGTCAGCTGCCAAGCCGATTTCCGGCTGGAGGAGCTACAGGGATCCCTGAAAGACCTGCCCACAACTCGTGTTCACTGGTCTCTTCATCTGGAGATTGGGCTGGCTTTGCCTAAGTTTTTGCAGGTTTTGCCCCGCAAGTTGGTTTGTCGAGTGGCCCGTCAAGTGGTGCAGCAGGTAACCCGGGGTATGAGTGACCGCCTCACCCACAATGTGTGCAGCGATTTCTATCGCTCTATTGGGTGTCCCGATCACCCCTATCGCTTAATTGCAGTGGAAGACAAAGCGTGATATCTTAGGTGCCAAGTAAGTTGCCGGTCAGCTTTCGAGTAGTGCTCCGGCAACCGGCGATGGAGTTCGCCGCAACCGCCTCACTTGGAATTTTTCTATAGAGGAAGAGGGTTCTAACCTCAAAAGCTGAGGCTGATGACTCCTACACTTCTGGGCAAGTCCAGGGGGTAGGGGTCTTTGGCTTTGTTTGAGGCCCCACCCTGCGGACGCGATGGTGCTCCCACTCCTGACGCGGATGGCTTTTTCTCCCTGGGCTGCCCTTCAACACCCTGACGACAAGGAGATGAGGATCTGGTGATGCTGGGCAGTTGGCTGTGGATCTTGGTCATGGGCTTTTTTGTCGGCCAAATCGTGGGTCGGCTGGGGATGCCCCCCCTGCTGGGGATGATCCTCGTGGGGATCTTGCTGGGAGATGTCCTATCCCCGGAGGTGCTGGCAGCGGCGGGGGATCTGCGGGTGGTGGCGGTGATGATCATTTTGATGAAGGCGGGCCTGGGGCTGGATCGGGAGAAGCTGGCCCAGCAGGGATCCGTGGCGTTGCGGCTGGGGTTTTTGCCGGCAGCCTGCGAGGCGGTGGCGGTGGCCCTGTTGAGCACTGGGATCCTGGGGTTAGACTGGCCTACCGGTTTGCTGTTGGGCTGCGTGATTGGGGCGGAGTCGCCAGCCGTGATCGTGCCGGGGATGTTGCGCCTCAAAAGCCTGGGCTGGGGGGTGGCCAAGGGGATCCCGGATGCTATTTTGACCGGCAGCGCCCTTTCCGATGTGCTGCTGCTCTTAGGGTTTAGCCTGTTGCTCAGCTTTTTGGGCCAGGGCTCTGCAGAGAGCGTTCGCCTGCTGGGGCTGGAGCTATCGCCGCTGCAGTGGCTGCCGTTCCAAGTGGGGATGGAGATCCTGCTGGGCATAGCCATAGGCTACCTGGGGGCGCGGGTTCTGGTGTCGCTGCTAACCCAACAAAACTGGACTCGCAACAGCGTGCAGGAAGTGCTGCTGGCTGCCTGCATGGCCTTGGGCTTGGTGCTGGCGCCGCAGGTGTGGCCCTATTTTTCCGGCTATCTGGCGGTGATGGCCATGGGGTTTTTTCTGATTGAGCTGGATGCCCCTTTGGCGCGGCGGCTGCGGGGTGGGTTCGATGCCCTCTGGACGGTGGCGGAGATCGTGTTGTTTGTGCTACTGGGAGCGTCGCTGGATCTGGGGGTGCTGGGATCCGTGTTTTGGCCGGGCTTGCTGCTCTTAACCCTGAGCCTGCTGCTGGGGCGGGGCTTAGGTTGGTGGCTTTCCACCCTGGGGAGCAACTGGACCTGGCGGGAGCGGCTGTTTTTGCTGCCGGGCAACATGGCTAAGGCGACGGTGCAGGCGGCTATTGGTGGGATCCCCTTGGCCCAAGGGATCCCCGGTGGGGAGATCATTTTGGCTTTGGCGGCTTTGTCAATTCTGGTTACCGCTCCCCTGGGCGCTTGGCTGACCCAGGTTTGCGCCCCCCGGCTTTTGGAAAAAGGAGAGGTGGATCCCACCAAAGTGGGCAGCCAAGGCAAGGTGAGCTTTTTGGCAGCCGTGGATACCTCTCCTCTAGCCGAGGTGGTGTTGCGCAAGGCAGCCGATTTGGCGCGGCGGGTGGATGGGGAAGTGATTGTGTTGCATGTTACCGATAAGCCGCAGGGGAAAGGGGTAGAACTGTTGCGGCAACTCACCCAGCGTCTTTTGGCGGATATTCGCCACCAGTTTTGCTTGGCCTCGGGGCCCTTGGCAGAGACCATCGTAACCCTAGCTCAGGAGCGGCAGGTAACCGACATCGTCATGGGCAAGCGGGGCCACCGCGGCTGGGAGCAGGTTTTGGTGGGATCTACCTCCCAGGCGGTGTTGGAAACCAGCTCCATCCCTGTCATTTTGGTGGAGCTTCCTCGGGATGAGCGGCAGACTAGCCTCTCTAGCTTGTCAAGAGGGGAGGACTCAAAGTAGGGATTACCCCAGGACCAACTTTGGATCCCGGGCGAGACCCTAATCAAGGGAACACTAAACTACGCTGGGCATGAATACGTTTGACTTACGTTGAAAACTCTAGCTCGCTGGGAGTTGCGAGGAAGTCAGTAGCTTCTTTACTTACGAGGTATCCATCTCCTCTCAGAAAGCACGAAACATCTTCTCTCTTTCTTGGTAGGGCAACACATGCCATCGTTAGGCCCGTGAACCAGCATATCCAGGCAAACCTGAGCACTCCCTCGAGAGCCTTTCTCAATTGAAATGTTACTAACTACAACTCTGTCTCCTAGAAATACAGGCTCCAAGGGCACAAGTTTTTGGCCACCTAGTAGTCCTGACAAGCTAATCCAACTAGCGGATCCTCCTGTATTGCTTGCTGCAATGGCAACAACATCCTGAAACCCGTCGTTATTGAGGTCGCTAAATTTTAGGTCTTGGAGCTTTGCCACTAGGAACCCTTCCTGAAAGACACTAGAACCTCGTTGATACTCTCCGTTCTGAAAACGAATCCGCTCTACTCCATCCAGAGTGGCTATGAGATATTCGGCATTTAAGATTGCCCGTTTATCTATTGTCGTACTTGCCCCTGCAACGGCCATTGAGATTAGGCAGCTACCCAAAAGGTTGAAAATTAACTTCAAAGCCATCCTTTTGTTGGCCATTTCTTGGCTCCTTCGGGCAGGAGTTCTTGGAGGAAAACATCACCCGCTCCTATTAAACCTAGACAGGGCAAGGAGTGCAAGACCTTGATGGACTTGCAAGATTTGAGAACCTCCCTCGGCTACTCTGTAGCTAGAGCTGCTAGATAGGGAGCCCTCTTGGGAGCGAGCAGCTCCTGTCCCTTTCTCCAGCTATTTGGCCAGCCTCGACCAAGCGGTTGCTGACTATGTCTCCCTCTGCCTGGCGCTTTATTCTCCTCCTCGGCATTGTGAGCTTGTGCGCTGACGCCACCTATGAAGGGGCACGCAGCATTTCTGGGGCTTTTTTGGGATCCCTAGGAGCCAGCGGCACAGTGGTGGGCTTGGTGGCAGGCGGGGGAGAGCTATTGGCCTATGGCTTGCGGTTGGGGGTGGGCTATTGGAGCGACCAGCTGGGCAGGGATCCCTTGCACCGCAGTCGGGGGCACTGGCAGCTCACCACCTTGGGCTATGTCATCAACACGGCGGTGATCCCGGCTTTGGCCTGGGTGGGCAGTTGGCCTTGGGCCGCCGTGCTGCTCTTGGCCGAGCGGACCGGCAAAGGGATCCGCACCCCGCCGCGGGACGTGTTGCTTTCTCATGCAGCCCTGCAGGTGGGTCGGGGCTTGGGGTTTGGCCTGCACGAGACCCTAGATCAGATTGGGGCGGTGGGGGGGCCGCTGTTGGTGGCGGCAGTTCTGAAAGTCGGCTATGGCTTCCGGGGTGGGTTTTTGGCCTTGGGGATCCCGGCAGCGGTGGGGCTGGCGGCTTTGGGGCTAGCGCAATGGCTGTATCCCAGTCCGCGCGACTTTGAGCCGGAGCCGGAGATGACTCCAGCAAAAGGCTTGCCCAAAGTTTTCTGGCTGTATCTTTCGGCAGCAGCCTGTGTGGCTATGGGGTTTGCGGATTTTCCCCTCATTGCCCTGCATCTGCAACAACAGTCAGGGAGCGATGGAGCAGGGATCCCTTTGCTGTATGCCCTGGCCATGGGGGTGGATGCCCTAGCAGCCCTGGGCTGTGGCTGGCTATTTGACCGCGTGGGGCTGTGGAGCCTGCTGGGGGCAGTGGTGCTATCTGCCGGCTTTGCGCCTCTAGCCTTTTCCGGCACCTATGCTCTGACGGTGCTGGGCATGGTGCTCTGGGGCATTGGCTTGGGCGCTCAGGAATCGGTCATGAAGGCGGCAGTAGCCAGCATGGTGACCCCCCAGACGAGGGGCTTTGCCTTCGGCCTGTTTACCAGCGTCTACGGCCTGGCCTGGTTTTTGGGCAGCGCCCTGATGGGGGTGCTTTATGATTTCTCCCTTCCAGGTCTGGTAGCCTTCTCAGTGGCTGCTCAAGCTGTGGGAGCGGCTATCCTGCTGGCTGTAGCGGGACAGGCTGGGGCTGGGCAATGAAAAAGCCCTGCACCAGATCCACGCCGTGTTCGCAAACCCACTGTAGCTCCCCCGCAGTCTCGATCCCTTCCGCTAGCGTGGTGATCCCCAGGTCTTGGGCCAGCTCCAGCAGCTTTTGGGCAATCACCGCCTTGTAGGGATCCCGGTCCACCCCGCGAATGAGCTCTCCATCCAACTTGATCATGTCTGGCCGCAGCTGGTGCAGCAGGTTCAGGGATCCATAGCCAGCCCCCAAATCATCCAAAGCCACCCGAAAGCCTGCCTGCTGATAGAAGTGCAAAATCCGCTGCAAATGGTTCAAATCGGGGCTGCGGTCAGACTCATTGACCTCAAACACCACCCGCTGGGGCGGGATCCCGGCGCGGCTAATAGCCCAGACAGTATGGCGCAGGCAAAAAGCCGGGTCGTAGATGGCAGTGGGGCTGAAGTTGATAAAGAGATCCCCCTGCAAGTGGTGCTGCATGGCCGCGGCAATGGCCGTGCGGCGGGCGGCCAAGTCCAGCTGGTAGAGCAAATGGGCTTCCCGAGCCATAGCAAAGAGCAAACCCGCGTTGATCAACCGCCCTTCCTTGTCCAGTCCTCGCACCAGCGCCTCATGGCCCACCACAAAAGCGGGATCCCGCGCCTGGACAATGGGCTGAAAGTAGGTGGTGAGCCGGCTTTCTGCCAACACTTCCAGCAACAGCTCGGCCTGAGTGCGGTGGAACAACTCCTGCAACAACTCCACCCGGGCGCAATCCTGCCAACAGGGATCCCTATCTCCGGCCAAAAACAGAGCGCGGCTGGCCCGCATCTCCTGCTGCGAAAGAACCTCGGCCATTCCTTCTAGGGTTTTCTTGAGGGCCCCCTGGGCAATGGAAACCGCCAGGCCAAGGTTTTCCAAAAGTTGAACCGAAAGGGGGGCTGGGATCCCCTCCTTAGCCTCCAGAAGCTGCACCACCTTGCGCTGGGTGTGAGGGGTGGGCAGCCAGAGAAACAGACGCCCTGCCTCCTGCCAAAAGGTAGGCAGAGCCGGACACTCAGGACAAGACATAGGATTTCGGGGAATAGCTAGGCAGTCCCACCGACAGTATGCCCTCGCTCTCCCAGGAGAAAGCAAACTTTACAAACAGCGCTAGAACTGATCCTTCATACCTCGCAGCCGGGCAAAAACCCGCACCGGATCCTGAGCTCCGGTGGCTGCCTGCAAAGCCGGCTGATCCCAACGCAAGAAGGGATTGGTGCAGCGTTCCTCGCCAATGGTGCTGGGGACAGTCGGGGATCCCGTCTGGCGCAGGGCAGCCACCTGCTGATAACGCGCCTGCAGGTCGGGGTTGTCTCCATCCACTGTCAGGGCAAACCTGAGATTGTTCAAGGTGTATTCGTGGGCACACCACACCCGTGTGGCTTCCGGCAACTGCCGCAGTTGATCCAGGGATCCCAGCATCTGCTCCGGCGTGCCTTCAAACAGCCGCCCGCATCCCCCGGCAAACAGGGTGTCCCCACAGAAGAGATCCCCACTCTCGGAAAAGTAGTAGGCAATATGGCCGCGGGTATGGCCGGGCACAAACAGCACCTTTGCTAGCCGACCCGCAAACTCCACTGTTTCCCCTGCCTTGAGCTCCACCGTCTGGCCAGGGATCCGCCCCCGATCCACCTGGCTGCCATAGACTCTGGCACGGGGATAGCGCTCCAAAAGCTGTCGGTTGCCCCCCACGTGGTCGTGGTGGTGGTGGGTGTTGAAAATGGCCACCAGCTCCGCCCCCAGCTCGGTCAGCTTTTCCAGCACAGGCTCGGCCACTGCCGGATCCACCACGGATGCTGTCGCGGTGTCGGAATCGTAGAGCAGATAGATATAGTTATCGCGCAGGGCAGGCAACTGGAGAACGCGCATGGCTCGGCTAACTCTCAAAAATGGCCTGTTCTACGTCTTGCCGGCTGAGGGAATAGGGAAAAGATAAAGTTTTCGTGTTGCCGTCTGGGTAGGTGTATCGCACCCAAATGCTGGTTTCTTCCAGGCGCAAAATGGCTTTCCAGCCAGGCCGTTCGCAAAACCACTGCTCCACATCCTGCGGATCGCGGGTGCAGCCCTGATCCTCCAGCCAGCGTTCGATGGTGTGGAGCGGGTGATTGTACAGGGGCGTGGTTGCAGGAGGCAAAGGCATGGCGAGATTCAAGAAAAGCAATCAAACCCTAGAGTCAACGGGCTATGTTCATTCAAGCACTCCTGATCCAGAATCCGAAAACTCGATCCCAATGTCCTACCGAAGAGGGCAGGAAATGCTCGCAGAATCAGCTTGCCCCACTCTCTCGCAGCCAAGCGAGGACACCTGCCAACACCAAACACACAACCAGGGTGGATCCCATCAGCAGCAGGGCACACAGCTCGCCAGCCGAAAGTGGGCGGGTTTCCATACGCAGCTCTAGAGAATCGGCACCAAGGGATCCCGGCATGCCCAGAGATCCCGTGTTGGCGGTCACCGCCCGTAAGCTGGCATCGTAGATGGCCCGTTTCGCCGGGTTGCTAAGGACAAGGTAGGCCTCCTGCAACTCTTGGAAGCAGCGAATGGCCACTTCCGGAGCCAGGGGAGAAGTATCGGGATGGTAGCGCTTGCTCAATTGCCGGTAGGCCCGCCGGATGGCCTCAGGAGATGCCCCTGGAGACAGACCCAGCCGTTGGTAGTAGGTGAGGGAAGTCAAGGAGCGCATGCAACCTATGGAGGAGCAAGACTACAGGGGCAGCAAAACCGCTTTCAGGGGAGCACAGCTCTAGTCCAGTGTAATCACTCGCGCAGACACCGGGATCCCTGCAGCAAGCCTCTATTCTTCCTCATCCTCTTCAGACTTAGCTTTGGGATAGTAGAAACCGGTGTTGCGACCGCTGAGAATGGCGCGCCCAATGGTCATGGCTCGCTGGGCCTGGAGCTTAGCTTTGCCCAGCCAGACGGCGTAGCGCCTGCGACTGCGGGCTTTAGAAGTTTTCTTCTTAGGAACAGGCATGGCTTCGCACAAAAACACAGCCTTACTAGGCTAGCATTGAGGCTGCGCTGCCGATCCCAGCTTTATTCAGGCAAGTAGCCTATCAGTGGTTGACCAAAAGGCGCGGCAAGCCCCGT
>NZ_JANSHV010000114.1:0-10279 GCF_047461775.1 Synechococcus sp. R6-5 | reverse complement strand
CCGATCGCGCCAGCGGGACGGAGTCCTTGGAGTCCGAGATCGCGGCTGGGGGACGGGAACGCAGTTGCAAGTTGCCTCGCACCGACGGCGAGACATAGGTAAAGCCACAGTCCAGAAGGGTGGTGATCTGGGCAGTGCCCAAGCCTTCCAAAAGCCGGAAAAAGCTGTCTAGCTCCATTGCTGCCACTCCCTCAGAGCCAGACAACAGCAGCACCGGCTGCCAACAGTTGGGCGCGGATCCCAGCCGCCACTGGCCATAGCCGCTAAACTGCACCACTACCGTTTCAGCCGTGTGACCTTGACCCCCCAAGTGCTCTGCAAAGGCCGATTGGATCCCACTTGGTGTAGCTGCCCCATCGGTAAGGGTGAGAATGTCTGCCGGGTCAAAACCAAAGCGATAGAGGAGTAGCTCCCGCTGCAACTCCACATCTGTCAAACACCCTTGTAGCGCGGATCCCTCGCCAAGGTAGCGGTTAATACCGATGAGAACAGCCAGCTTGCGGGAGCCAGCCGCCAAAGCTTGCCCATATCGCTCAGCCCGGCCCCTCAACCAGCCAGGGGATAGGCCAAGACCGGCAGCAACCAGGAGGAGTTTTTGCAGAAAAGACCGCCTTTCCATGTTGACCCTCTGGGCTGACCCCCGGCCCAACGACTACCCCATCGGCCAGCGAGCCACAGCTAAACTTTGCACTGGAATCTGTTGCTGCCTATTTCAGGATATCCCCATCCACACAGCTTTTTCCCGAGATCGAGTGACAGTTTTTGGCGTTTTCTTTGCATTCCTTATCAATCAAACCTCCGCTACTTCCCATGGGGATCCCACGGCAGCGCTCTTCTGTCAGACAAGTCCGTCAGACAGGAGGGAAAGTGTGAGGAAGTCAATACTCAGCGGTTCAGGAAATAGGGCAAGCAAGCCCCACGCTCCGGCCAATGGAAGCGGACGAAGGGAACCAAAATGAACCCAGCTATCCCCAGACAGAACAGGCCAAAGTAGAGGTGGAAAGCCCCGACTGGATCAGCTGGTTCCATCCTTCCCCCTCCTAGGGATCCCAGCGCTAAAGCCAAGAGATTGTTCAAGGCATGAGCCAAGACAGGCAAGGTCAGGGAGCGGGTCTGCAGGTAGAACAGGCCCATCACCAGGCCGAACACCGTCAACCCGACGGGGTTGGGGTGCAGCAGGCCAAATACCCCAGAAGAAGCCAGCAGACCTCTGGAGAGGCCCCACTTGAGGCCCCAGCGGTGTAGCAAGATGCCGCGAAACAGCCACTCCTCCGTTATGGGGGCCACCACCCCAATCGAGAGCCAGCGCAACCCCTGATACATCTGCGGCCAGGCCGTTTCCCTATCCTCTTCCCCCAGTGAGTGCAGCATCGACTCCGCCAGCTCTGGTGCAAGCCAAGATATCAGGTAGATCATCAGTAAAGTTGTGCCGATGGAGAGCACTACCAAAGCCGGCACCACCCGCAGCAGGGATCCCCAAGGAATAGCAGCCCGCCAGTTGCCCCACAGCCGTCTCATCTGCAGATGGGCTTGCTGCCCCCGTCGCCAGCTCCAGATACAGGTGAGGACAAATGTAGCGCAATAGACAAAGTCGGCCAGCAGAGGATCTTCAGATGGGAGATGAAACAGCTGGGCCAAGGCGATGGCTCCCAAGCCTACCCCCAGGTTGATCACCAAGAAGGCCAACAGCACGTGGCGCGCCTTAAGGGCTGCAAATCCGGTCACACTCGGCTCGGCAGGCCGTAGAGGGGGGGATCCAGACACAAAGGCAGAGATCGCGGTTTTCCCATTTTAGGTTTGGCGGGGATCCCCGTAGGTGGGCTGCTGTCACCTTCTCCGGGAGAGGATGAAGATCCTTTTCTGAAGGTTTGGCCGGCCTTTTCAAGCCCAATCGAGCAGGCCGGTGGCCGCCTCCAAGAGTCGCCAGGCTGAGCCAGCAAGTTAAGATGTGTTACGGAATCCGTTGGGGCATCTATGGGCGCAACACCGGTAGTGACAACAGCAGCGAGGCAGGATGGCTTGGGTTCTGGGGCTGTCTCCATCCCTCCGGCAGATCTGGGGGTGGTTCCTGAGCCAAGCTTGCGTTACGACCCAGAGCGGTTGGCCAAGCAATATCGAGGGCGCTGGGATCTGGTGGTGCGGCGCCTGTTTCAGTTGATCACCCCTTTTTTGGGCTTGTTGGCCTGGGTGTTTTGGGATCGCTGGCGGGGAGTAGAACTGAAGAATCGCCCGAAACATGCGGCCCGGCTACGGGAGATCCTCACGGAATTGGGGCCGACGGCCATCAAAATCGGCCAAGCCCTCTCCACCCGTCCCGATCTGGTTTCGCCCCTATTTCTGGAGGAACTGGCCAAACTGCAGGATGAGCTGCCCCCCTTTGACAATGCCATCGCTTTTGCCCTCATCGAGTCGGAAATCGGCAAACCCGTAGACAAAATCTTTCGAGAAATCAGCCCCGAGCCGATTGCCGCCGCCAGCTTGGGGCAAGTGTACCAGGCCTACTTGCACAGCGGGGAGAAAGTCGCCGTCAAGGTGCAGCGGCCCGACTTGATTGGGCGCATCTCTCTCGACATGTATATTGTCCGCAGCCTGGCCGCCTGGGCCAAACGCACTTTCCGCCGCATCCGCAGCGACCTGGTGGGCATCGTCGATGAGTTTGCCGGGCGCCTCTACGAAGAAATGGACTACACGCAGGAGGGCCGCAATGCCGAGCGGTTCCTGGCGCTGTACCGTCACCCCTCCATCTACGCTCCCAAAATTTACTGGGAGTACACCCGCACCAAGGTGCTGACGATGGAGTGGATTGATGGCATCAAGCTGACTCAGGTTGACAAAATCGCTGCTGCGGGGCTGGATGGACGGCACTTGATCGAGATCGGTGTCAATTGCTCCCTCAAGCAGCTTTTGGAAAATGGCTTTTTCCACGCCGATCCCCACCCGGGCAACCTCTTGGCCATGTACGACGGGCGGCTGGCCTATATCGATTTCGGCATGATGAGCACCATCGCGCCCCATCAGCGCTACGGCCTGATCAAGGCGATTGTGCATTTGGTAAACCGAGACTTTGCCGGGCTGGCCCAAGACTACGTGGACTTGGAGTTCCTGGATCCAGATACCGACCTGACTCCCATCATCCCTGCTCTGGAAGCTGTCTTCGCCGAAGCGATGGGCAAATCGGTCTCCGAACTGAATTTCAAGAGCATCACCGATCGGCTCTCGGGGGTGATGTACGACTTTCCCTTTCGAGTTCCCGCCTACTACGCCTTGATCATCCGCTCTTTGCTCACCCTGGAAGGGATCGCCATCGGCCTGGATCCCAACTTTAAGGTGTTGAGCGTGGCCTATCCCTACGTGGCTCAGCGCCTGCTCACCGACCCGGCCCCGGAGCTGCGCGTATCTCTGCGGGAGCTGCTGTTCAACCAGGGGCAATTTCGCTGGAACCGCCTGGAGAACCTGCTGCGCAACGCCGTCAACAGCGAGGATTTTGATCTACAGGGATCCCTGGAAAAGGCCGTTGATTTTATCTTTTCTGAGCGGGGCGCTTTCCTGCGGGAGCGCCTAGTGGATGTGCTCTTCTCCAGCTCGGGATCCCAGGGCGGCTCAGATGGCTTGGCTCATTTGCAGCGTCTGTGGGAACTCCTCAGCAGCAACCCAAGCTTTCAGCCGCTGCAGCTTCTGCCGATTGTTGCCAAGGTGGCTGCCAAGCCCGAAGCCCAACAACTGGGCCGTCAATTGGCCTCCCGCTGGTTGCAACGCTCGGCAGCCCGCCTCATCCGCGACCTGCTATTGCCGGATACAGAAAAGCCCAGTTCACCCTCTTCCCTCAACGGGCGTGGCGGGATCCCTGGGCCGGCAACCTCTGCTTCTACCGCTCAACTTCCCCTTCCGGCCTAGCTCAGGTGCTCTTGGGGGGCAGTATCGCTGTTGGGGTTAACAGAGGCCAGAGCCAGCGTAATCCACTCGGAAAATTCATCGCGGCGGAAAACCTGGGGGCGGGAGCGGGGGCCAAAACGCAGCAGGCTGGGCATGCCGTGCTCCTTGAGTCGAGACTGTAGCCAGGTGCCCACACCGGTTTTGCCATCGTTGGGCATTTCGGTTTGGAAGTCACTGTACATCAACAACAACTGGCTGCGAGATTGGAGCACCGCATTCTCTTGAATTAGCTTCGGCAAGGAGAGATGGGTGGCTGAGACTGCCCCTTTGCTCCCTTTGGCCGATTCACGACGACGGTCGCGCGGGCGCGGGTTAGTGCTTTCACGGCTCTTGCGGGTTTTGGGTTCACTAGGCATAGAATCTCCTAAACGACAGAGTGCTCCCCAACGGGGGTTAAAGCGGGAACTCGCAGGCCAAAAGCTGAGCCCGCTGTGAAAGTGGCTCGATGGGTACAGTTCTGGAGAATCGCTGAGAAGAGTGACACGTGGTCTTGAGTAAGCGAAGAAGAACTGCGCTGAGCCGGCACGAAAGGCTGGGATCCCTTCGGCGCAACAGCAGTCCACAGCGGGCCGAGCTCCTGCCAATACATCCAAGGCCTGCCCTTGTTTTTCCTGTCGGAGGCCAGTTTGGCTACCACGAATCCGCAGGGCAAGCAAGCCCGGATATTACCCCTATATTGACTTAAAAATGGACAAGTGGACAGTCCCTGGCCGAGAATTTAGCTGCTGCGGCGGGAGCTTCGGAAGGAACTAGGCTTGCCCGCCGGTGGCGAGTATCGCTGAGCTACGGGAGCAGCCTCCTACTACACCTGGAAGCGGTTGTTGGTGGTGTCCAAAAAGGAGTTTCACTGGCTTACTGAGATACTATGCGCATTGCCATTGTCGGGTTGGGGTTGATTGGCGGATCCCTGGCCCTCAAACTGACCGAAAAGGGATATCCCGTCTGGGGGATAAGCCGCAACCCGGCCACCTGCAAACAGGCTCTGGAACGGGGTGCTGTCCAAGGCTGTGGAACCGAGTTGGCCCAGTTGGCTCGCTTTGATCCGCAAATGGTGCTGATCTGTACCCCTCTGGAGCAGGTGTTGGCCACCCTAGCCGCCCTGTTGCCTTATTTGTCGGCAGAAACCGTGGTGAGCGATGTCGGCTCGGTTAAGCAGCCCATCGTCGCTCCGGCAACCGAATTGTGGCCCTGGTTTGTGGGGGGGCACCCCATGGCCGGCAAAAGCCTGCAAGGGATCCAAGCGGCAGAAGCTGACTTGTTTCGGGGGCGGCCCTACGTGCTCACTCCCATCGCCGAGACCCAACCTCAGGCTCTCGATGCGGTGAAAGAACTGATTGCTGCTGTTGGCGCAGAAGCTGTCCTCACGGATCCCGCACGCCATGACCGAGCGGTGGCCTGGATCAGCCATTTGCCAGTTATGGTCAGCGCCAGTTTGATCGCAGCGGTTAGCCAAGAAGGGGATCCCGCGATTCTGGAATTGGCCCGCACTTTGGCCAGCAGCGGATTCCGCGATACCAGCCGTGTTGGCGGAGGGATCCCGCAATTGGGTTTGGAAATGGCCCGCCACAACCGACAGGCGCTGCTGACTGCCCTGCACAGCTACCAAGCCCAGTTACGACAGATAGAGCAGTTGATCGCTGGCGAAAGGTGGGACGAATTGCTCCTGGTGCTGCAACGAGCTCAACAGGAATGGCAGCAGTTCCCCGTCAACCATCCTCGCGGAATTCCTCACAACCTGCGCGGTGGGAATGGACAGTAGACGTACTCCCCCAAGACTGGGGATCCCAGGGGGGCGGGGGAGTTCATGCTACCTTGGGCTTATGTTGACAGATTGAGCTTATGTTGAATGCGGCTCAGCTCTGGCTTTACCACCTAGAACAATGGGCAACTGAGCTGGTTCAGTTTCAACTGCAGCACCTTTCTCCCGTTAGTCTGTTGGTGGTGGGTCTGGCGGGCTTGCTCACCAGTCTTTCCCCCTGCACGTTGTCTATGCTGCCGGTGACCATCGGCTACATCGGCGGCTACACCCCCGCTTCTGAGGAAACGGCTGGGGAAGGGCGGTGGCAAGTTTGGGCTCAATCCCTGGGTTTTGCGGCTGGCGTGGCTTTTACCCTGACCCTGCTGGGTTTGTCGGCAGCTTTGCTGGGTCGCGTTTACGGACAAACCGGATCCTTTGGGCCCACTGTGGCGGGGGGAATTGCCATCTTGATGGGGCTGAACTTGTTGGAGGTGCTCCCCCTGCGTTTTCCCGATGGGTTTAACCGCCTCGAGATCCCCGGGAAATGGCCCAGGTTAGGCCGGGCAGTGTTGCTGGGGTTAACTTTTGGCCTGGTGGCCTCTCCCTGCAGTACGCCGGTTTTGGTGGCTTTGCTGGCCTGGGTTTCCACCACAGGGCAACCCTGGGTAGGAGGCGGGCTGCTGCTGGCTTACGGGCTAGGGTTGGCCTTTCCCCTGCTCCTGGCGGGGGTGTTTACCGGAGCGGTGAAGCAACTGTTGGCCTTGCGGCGCTGGTCGGGCTGGCTCACCTACGCCAGTGGGGTGATGTTGGTGGGGTTCGGCAGCGTAACGATCCTGTCGGCCTGGGTCTAAGGGATCCCTGCTGCTGCAGGCTAAGATGGGGCTACACCTACAGCACCCTGTTGGGGACTGCACCTTGCCTGGCAAGAGCAGCGGTCTGAATCTTAAGCCGACAAACTTCTCATGGTCATATACTCTCTCCCGCTTGCCCGCTGGGTTTCCTCGCTGCGGCGGTACTTTCGTCATGAGCTGCTGCCGCTGCTGGCGGATCTGCGCCTGGCCATTGGCCTTTTGTTGGCAATTGCGGTCTTGAGCGCCACCGGCACGGTAATTGAGCAAGAGGAAACAGCGGCTTTTTATCAAGCCCACTATCCAGAGCATCCGGCCCTGTTTGGCTTTCTCACGTGGCGGGTGATCCTGAACTTGGGATTGGATCACGTCTACCGCACCCCTTGGTTTCTGGCTATTTTAATCCTGTTCGGCAGCAGCCTTATCGCCTGTTCCTTTACGCGCCAGTGGCCAATGCTCAAGGTGGCTCGCCGTTGGAGCTATCTCACCCGTCCGCAGTCTTTTCAGCGCCTGCCCTTTTGGACTTATCTGCCCCAACAATCCTTACAAGGGCTGCCGCAGCAGTTGCGTCGACAGGGCTATCTGGTGTTTCAGGAGGGCCATTACCTCTACGCCCGCAAAGGGTTGATCGGCAGGATCGGCCCCATCTTGGTGCATGTCAGCATGCTGCTGATCTTGCTGGGGGCGATTTGGGGCAGCATTAGCGGCTTCAAGGCCCAAGAACTCATTCCCAGCGGCGGCGTGGCTTCTATTCAACACTTGACCGGAGCAGGGGATCTGGCTCGCGCTCACTTGCCTACCTGGCAAATTCGGGCCAATCGCTTCTGGATTGACTACGCTGCCGATGGCCGGGTCAAGCAGTTTTATTCCGACCTCTCGATTTTGGATCAGGGTCAGGAGGTTAAACGTCAGACCATTTCCGTCAACCATCCTCTCTCCTACCGGGGTGTGACCCTTTACCAAGCCGATTGGAGCATCGACAGCATCCGCATCCGCGTCAACAATAGCCCCTCTTTTCAAATCCCGGTGGTGCCGGTGCGCACCGAGGCAGGCAACAAACTCTGGGGCGCTTTTGTGCCCACCCAGCCGGACATGAGCCAGGGACTCACGCTGCTGCTGCCGGATTTGCAGGGGACAGCCCTGCTCTACGACACTGAAGGGCAATGGATGGGATCCCTGCGCCAAGGCATGAGCTTGGCCCTCGACGAGGTCGCTCCCCAACGCTTCCCCAACCCCCTCACTCTGTATCTGGATGAGGTGATCGGCGCTACCGGACTGCAAATTAAATCGGATCCAGGGATCCCTGCGGTGTATCTCGGATTTGGCCTGTTGATGGTGGGGGTGGTGATGAGCTACTTCAGCTACAGCCAAATCTGGGCTTTGCAAACGGAGACGGGGCTCTACTTGGGGGGCAAAACCAACCGGGCCTTGGTCACCTTCGAGCGAGAATTCGACCGCTTGGTGGAGCAACAAAAGGTCGCCTTCTCTCTTTCCCAGATCCTGGCGGAAGCTGAGATTGGATAGGTGTTGCCTTTTCCTCCGAAACTGAGCTCTATCTCCTGCCCAATAGGGATCCCATGAGGTTGAAAGCCCTCATTTGATTTTCCTTGCCACACCCTAAAGTTCTCTGGAAGGATGTATACAATGCAGGGATCCAGTGGCCAGTCAGGGGGATCCCTTGGGTCGGGCTCATGGCTTGAGTTTGAGGGGATGTTCTCGGGTCATCGAAAGTGAGAGGGAACTTGAGAAAAATGCAAACTACTGTTTCAGTTTCCACACACTTCTCCACATCCGGAAAGCTTGCTTAGAGATTGAGTTAGAGTGTTTCCAGTCGGTTCCTGCAGTATGCTGCCTTTTCAGGAGGGCAAGACATGAAAGTTGGAGATCGGGTGCGGGTGCGTACCAGCGTGATTGTCTATCACCACCCGGAACATCGCAATCAACCTTTTGACCTCAAAGGTATGGAAGGGGAACTGAAGGCCGTGCTTCGAGATTGGAATGGCCGCCCGATCAGCGCCAACTTTCCCTTTCAGGTGCAGTTTGACAACAAGTTCCGTGCCCATCTCCAAGCTGATGAGCTAGAGGTGGTGGAGTCGGCTGGTTCTGGAGAGTCTGCTGAGACGGCTGCCTAGTTGAGGCCCAACAGCGTGCGGTTGGTTTCCAGAATCGGCCTGATCAACTTGGTTTCTTCGGGGGTGAGGTAATTGGCTATCACTTCTTGTAGGAAGCGATAGGTGGCCTCGCAACTGCGTTGGGTGCGGAAGGCCCGCATTAAGGTCTGGAACCAGTAGAGAAATCGATCTTTGTAGCGTTGCTCATCGTCCAGGAGCATGGCCAAAGCCGAGAGGCGCAAAACCCGCACGGTGTCAGCTTTCCACTTGTTGCTAAAGTCTTCCACCCCTCGCATGAGCAAGTAGGGATCCAGCGCGCGCATTTTCATCTCCACATCCCGGATGATCTGGGCCTCCGCCGCCTGAATCTTGCGATAGGCGCTCAGGCGTAGGTCAAAGGAGGCTAGATAGGTCTCCATGAACTGCAGCTCTTCATCCCTGAGATAGCGCCCGTCGGCAGCGATGCTCAGTTCGCGCAGTTGAGTCAGCATAGGGATCCCTGGGCAAGCTGGAATGAGAATGGAAAAAACACCACCTATCCTGGCTGACGGCACAGCCTTGGTCCCTCAATCCTATCCCCAAACTCCTGGCCAGAAGAGGGGAATTGCAGGGATCCCCGGCAACCCTCTCAGTCAGGTTAATATTAATTAACAGTCTGTTGCTGCAAGAACCCACCCGACCCCAGATTGTTACCCATAGGTCACCATCTGCGAGTTCGATTCAAAAACACCCTTTGGGAGGAAACACTTCCGTGAGTCAGAAAGGTAAAAACAAGAAATGGAGAAGCGCGGGGTTATATGCGCTACTGGCCATCGTCTTGATCTCTTTAGCCACCACCTTCTTGGGTACTCGCCCGCCTGAGCGTTTGGAGATCAGCTACTCCGACCTAATCAGCCGCGTCGAACGGGGCGAGGTCAGCAAAGTTTTGGTGGAGACGGCCCCGGATGGTCGCCAGGTTGCCATCGCCGAGGCAGAAATCAACAACCGCGCCACCCAAGTGCAGGTGAATCTGCCCCCCCTTACCCCTGAGTTTGAGAACACCCTGGTTGCCAACGGGGTGGAGCTGGCGGTACGCCCTGTTCAAGAGGAGGGGCTACTTGGGCGCATTCTCAGCACCTTCTTCCTGCCGGTTTTGCTCTTGCTGGGGCTCTTTTTCCTGCTGCGGCGGGCTCAAAATGGCCCAGGCAGCCAAGCTCTCAACTTCGGCAAATCCAGGGCACGGGTGCAGATGGAGCCGAAAACCCAAATTACCTTCAACGATGTGGCCGGCATCGATCAGGCCAAGCTGGAGCTGGCAGAAGTGGTGGATTTCCTGAAAAATTCAGAGCGCTTCACCGCTTTGGGAGCCAAGATTCCCCGCGGGGTGCTGCTGGTGGGCCCGCCCGGCACCGGTAAGACCCTGTTGGCCCGCGCCGTAGCCGGAGAAGCAGGTGTGCCCTTTTTCTCCATTTCCGGCTCCGAGTTTGTGGAGATGTTTGTTGGGGTGGGGGCCTCGCGGGTACGGGACCTGTTCGAGCAGGCCAAGCAAAATGCTCCCTGCATCGTCTTCATCGATGAAATTGATGCAGTCGGTCGCCAGCGGGGAGCTGGCTTGGGAGGTGGCAACGACGAACGGGAGCAGACCCTGAACCAGTTGCTCACCGAGATGG
>NZ_JANSHV010000113.1:0-14911 GCF_047461775.1 Synechococcus sp. R6-5 | reverse complement strand
GTTCGCGTTAGCGGGACGGAGTCCTCAAAGGACGCTCCAAGCAACCCATCATACTCGGTTAGCTAATGGGCAGATGGGATCCCTTTTGGTCAGTCGAGCAACGGGGAAGATTTTTTATAATTGGCAAGGCTAGGGGCCGCGGCTCACCTGGTCACCCATCTGTGAACTCGGAGACTTCTCATGCGTTATTACATGGCCATCGACTCCAATCCCCTAGCCAGTTTGCCGCTGGCTCTGTTTGGGGTGAGCAGCGAGGCGGCCTATGTCGATCTGCTGCAAGACAAGCTCATTGTGCGGGCGGGCAGCCTGTTCAACGAGACGTTCTCCTTGAGCGAGTTGGGGCGAGGGGAGCGCTTTCCCTGGCCCTGGTACTACGGGGTGGGCGTGCGCACCGATTTTCAGGGGATCGTTGGCCCGGTCACCAGCACCCAAGGGGTAATTGCCATTCCACTGGTGCAGGAAAAGCCTCTTTTTATTCCGTTGCTGGGGCCGGTGGGGCTGCAAGTGCCCTGCAAAAAGCTGGTCTTCAGCCTCAAAGATCCAGACACCTTCCTGGCCAACTTCAATCAGGGTCGCCCAGAGGTGAACGCCGGCCCGAAGAGTGTGGTGATTGAGTAGATGGGGATCCCTGTGAAACCTGAGAGACGGCGGCCTGTCAAGAGCCTACAGAGATCCCCCAGGGGTTGGGGTGACAGGCCCAGAAGCAACGCGGCTTATGCGACGCAAGCCCGGCAAGCCGGCATCCACCACCACCACACTGCCATCCGCTAAGACTACCAAGCCGGCAGGCTGCTCAAACCGGGCTGCCGAGGTGGGGCCATCCTGCCAGCCGGGCTGATTCTGTCCGGCCAAGGTGGAAACTTGTCCCCCAGGCTGAAGACGACGAATGCGATGGTTGTCTCGGTCTGCCACCCAGAGGTTGCCTGCCGCATCGAAGGCCAGCCCCCCCAGGGTTTGAAAACGGGCCTCTGCCAGGGGGCCATCCCGATAGCCTGGCTCTGCCCCGGAGAGGGTGGTCACTCGTCCGCCAGCAGAGAGCCGGCGCAGGCGATGTCCATCGGCAATCCAGAGGTTCCCCTCCTTATCCACCGCCAGAGCCGTGGGCTGCAGGAGCTGGGCCTGTTCTGCTGGGCCATCGACGGATCCCGGCTGGCCGGTGCCGGCAACCGTGGTCACTTCACCTGCAGGGGTGATGCGGCGGATGCGGCGATTGGCGCGGTCGGCAACGTAGAGGCTGCCATCTGAACCCAAAGCCAGCCCAGATGGCTCCCGGAACTGAGCTCGGTCAAGCCCCCCATCTCGGTATCCGGCTATACAAGTGCCGGCAAAGGTGCTCACCTGTCGTTGCAGGTTGATATAGCGCAGGCAATGGTTGCCGCTGTCGGCCACCCACAATCCCCCCTTGGGATCCCAGAGCAGCCCCTGTGGGGAGTCAAACTGAGCTTGATTGGCTGCTCCGTCGCGGCGGCCTGCTTGGCCTGTGCCGGCCCAAACTTCCAATTCCCCCTCTGGAGACAGCCGGAAGATGCGGTGCTGGGCTCTATCGGCTAAATAGAAGGCTCCTTCAGGATCCACAGCAATGCCGCTGATTTGCTGCAGGTAGATCCTGGACTCGGTGCCGGTGTTATCAGGGGCGTTGCCGACAGGATCTGCCGCGGGCGAGGTGCGGCCATCCAGCAAAGTTTCCACCACCCAGGCCGATGCTGCCGGAGCAGTGGGGGTGGGAGAGGGGCTGGGGGAAGGAGTAGCGGCAGGCCAATCGTAGACCAGAGTGCCCAACCCTTGCCCGGAAGCATCCGCAACAGCAACCCAAACTGAGCCGGAAAGAGAAGAAGGCGGCATCACCACCAAACGGTCACCGCTGCGGGAGCGAATTTCCCCCCTCAGGATGCGCTCGGGATTGGCTGCTGCAGCAAAGAGAACTGTTTCCACCCGCTCCAAATTTTCCCCTGAGAGCAGCAACGGCTGGCCAAGGGTGGGCGCTGCCGAGCTGGTGTGCAGCAGCGGTACCCCCACCTCAGAGAGCACCAACATCGAAAGGCGGCGCTGGCGCTCTGTGTCTTGGGGAGGACGATTGACACTGCCAGAACTCCCAGAGCGGGCAGAAAGGGTCAGGGATCCCTTCCCCTGCGCCAGAGTGGTGGATCCCCGATAGGCGATGGCGCTGAGCTCCGCTTCCCCGGCGGGAGGATTGGTGAAGGTGAAAGTGGCCGGTTGCCCCGGGCGCAGAGGGGCAGTGGCGGTTTGGCGATAGGTGCCCAGGGTAATGCTCAGGTCGATCCCTTCCACCCCCGGCCAGGTGGGAGTGCGGGCCAGCCAGCGATCCACCTCTGAGGCCGGTAGCTGGGCCACCAGATCGGATCCCTGTTCCTGGAGCAGCAGAACGATGCGGTTGCTGGGCACCGACAAGCCGGACTGGCGGGCTTGCTCAAAAGTGAGAGAAAGCGGGGAGGGAGGGAGAGGAGTTGGAGTTAAAACCGGCTGTAGGGCCGCAGGGGGAACAACGCTGGGAGACAGACTAGAAGAAGAAAGCTCGCCACAGCCCGAGAGAGCCAGCACCAAGGCACTCAGCGCAGGCCAAGGTAGCGGTGTCAGGGAAGCCCGTCGTGGCATGATGCAGCTCATCCCCTCCCACAAACTGGGAAATGGCGGAAACCCAAACCCCCACGCTTACCTTCATCAGCGTACAAACCGGCGAGAATTGCCCAGCACCCTCTCTGCCGCAGGAGCCACCTCGACCAATGCCTTGGCCCCTGAACCGCATTCCTATTCATGACCAACCATCCTCACCCGCAGGTGAGTCGCACTCCTCACTCCATCTATCCTTACTCAAATCCCCACCGAAAGACCAGATAGCAGTTTCAGCGGCCAGGAAATCATCCAGGCCATAGCGGTAGCGCTGTAAGTCGATGCTGCCCGCGTTCGCCCGGTTCGGCTATAGAGTGGGGACAGGCCACTCTCGCGGATGAATCAAGTAGACGGTACCCCCGGAGTGCTCCAGCCACAACGACTCTAGCTGTTCGCGGCGGTAGGTACGGCGAACCTCTTCGTTGGTTTTGGCCGCCGGATCGTGGAGGATGGGATCCCCGTGGCTAAACTGCTCCGCACCGCTGCCGCGAGCAAACCCCACCAGCACCGCCAGATGGCCGTTGCTTCTGGGAATTGGCGCCCCTTCCAGTTCTCCCTCGCCCCAGGCATAGCTGAGGACCACCGGAACCCCTGCCGCGATCCAGGCTTCTGCTTGGGCCAAGCTCTCCAGCCGCGCCACCACGCCGGACAAACCCTGCTCGGCAGCATGGGCGACGTTGAAAGCCCAGTTGCCATGGCCCTGGTAAACCCGGTCATACACACCGGCCACTGCTGCGCGCACCAACACCTCACAGGGACGGGGATCCCGCTTCCAGTAGGCCATCACCATCGCCAAAGAGGTGGGGCTACACCAGACCTCTCCCCCATCGGGGTACACCATCTGGGAGCACCAAGGCAGATCCAAGATTTTGCCCCAGCGGCTGGGATCCCCAGGGGATAGGCGGCTGGGCCTGACCGGCTCGTTGGAAATGGCAACTGCCACCTGATCCACAACGGCAGAACGGCCTGGCTCTTGCGTGAACAGGCGCACCCTGACCTGGAAGGCTTCTGCTCCGTTGAGGGTATCCTTGAGCACCAGCAAGTCCGTGTACAGGTTGCCATCCTCATCCCCTTGTCCTTGCACTGAGTGGCTGGCCAGAGTCAAGGGATCCGCAGCCCATACCCCGCCGTGATACCACTTTGTCCAGCGGTCTGAAAGCTTGGCCCGAATCCACAGTTCCAACCAGGTGCCGGGGGGCGTGGTGGCATTCCAGGAAGCGATTGCCCCGACCATAGGGAAGCTGGTGGGGACTGCTGGGCTGGTGGCTTCTCCCACCCAGTAGGGGCCAAGGGGATAGAAAGGGCGCCCCCGTTCGCGTAAGCGGTGCGGAGCATTATCGCGTAAGCGGGACGGAGTCCTTAGCGCCACCTCAGGCTCTTCAAGGCTGACTTCTTGCCGCAAACCCTCTGGATCCAAGACCAATTGCCCTCGGGCGTTCAGGCGGATCCCTTGGGTTGACCAGTCCTGAAACCCCTGAGCTTCTCCCGCCCGCCAGCGCTGAAACCCGGTGCGATAGGTGAAGTGGGTCTGGGCTTGCATCGTCAAGAGTCCTGGAAAAGTTGGAACAGGCTGGGCCAACGCGGGCAACCCCAGCAAGAGCAGCACAACCCCGCTGACCAGCCCAGGCAGCCCCTGCCGATAGCCACTGCCTTCTGCGAGCATTGTCCGCCTGCCCCCACTAATAGCGCGACACCGCCGGATGTCCACCAATGTACCAGCGCCAGGGGATCTCGGCTCCTTGGGTGATGCCGATGCGGGTGGTTTGGACGATGGACAACTGCGTTTGCCAAGAGGGGGATCCCTCCAGCCAAATGCCTTCCTGGCCGGCTTCCGCCCGCTCTAGCCGCCAGCCGTTGTGGGATCCGTCGATGCGCAGTGCTTGACAGAGCAGGCCCGGCCCCGCCGCCGCCCGTGCTGGCTGATTCTGTTTGTTGGCCGGGATCCAGTCTGGCAGGCGATCCAACTGAGCTGCCCGGATCAGAACCGCCGCCGGGATCCCTTCTGGCTCGGTAACGATATTTAGACAGTGGTAGAGGCCGTAGATGCGATAGATGTAGAGATGCCCTGGCGGGCCAAACATGACCTGGTTGCGTTGGGTCTTGCGGCGGTAGGCATGGCAGGCCGGATCCCCAGCCGTGTAGGCCTCCGTCTCTACGATCTGGGCCCGCACCTGCAGCCCATCGGCAAATTGCCGCACCAGAACCATGCCCAGCAAGGCAGGTGCCACCAGCGGGGCCGGCTGGCTCAACCACTCCACAGCGTCCACGGCAGGCTTGGCAGCCCTCAGCCCCCAGCAACAGCAGGGACGATGCTCACCTCATCCCCATCTTGCAGAGGGGTGTCACATCCCTTGAGGAAGCGAATGTCTTCGCTGTTCACATAAAAGTTGACGAAGCGGCGCAATTCCCCCTTCTCATCGCACAGCCGCGCCTTAATCCCCGGACAGCGTTGTTCCAAAGCATCCAACAATTCGCGGATGGTGGATCCCTCGCAATTCACCACCCCCTGATCCTGGGTGAGCGCCCGCAGCGTGTTGGGAATCAGCACCTTGACTGCCATAGCCCAATGCCTCGTCCATTAACCAACATCAAAAAACTAGGGTAGCAGCACCCCATCGATGCCGTGAATCACGCCGTTGGAAACTGGAATATCCGCCAGGTTCACGTTAGCCCCGTTGACCCGGATGCTGCCATCGGATCCCACCTGCACCTGCAGCGGCAGCCCTGCCAAGGTGGTCAGAGTGGTCGATTGGCCGGGCCGCAGGTCAAACGAGGTAATCCGCCCCGGCACCACATGATACGTGAGAATGCGGGTGAGCTGAGCCCGGCTGGCCGGCTGCAACAGCGTCTCCACCGTACCCGGCGGCAGTTGCCCAAAGGCCACATCGGAAGGGGCAAAGACCGTGAACGGCCCCGGCCCTGCCAACGCCGTATTCAGGCCCGTCGCCCGCAAAGCTGCCGCCAGCGTCGAGTAGCTGCTGGGCAAAGTTTCCAGCTCAACGGCAATGGTGTTTAGCCCTTGAGGCTGGGCCGCAGGAGCAAAGACAAGCGGGGCCACTACAGCCGCCACCGGGATCCAACGGCGAACAAGGCGCTGAACAGAAGGAAAGATAGGCATCGTGCAAAGCTCCTGAGCCAATAGGTCTACGCCAGGGATCTTAACAGTTCTTCATTAAGATCCTGTTAAGAGGCAGTGGAGAGGGTCTTCCCTGCAAACCGAGTTCATACTGATGCCTCTTGCCAGTCCAGCCGCTCTAGGGTGCGGGCGCGCTCCAAAGCCTGTTCAAAGCTCTCCAGCTTGGGCGAGATCACCAGAGGATGGCCTACGTGGGGTTGAACCGCCTCCTGGGTCTTCAGGCCGTTGCCGGTAATGTAGGCTACTGTAACCGCCTCGGGATCAAGTTGGCCGGACTCTGCTAGGCGTTTGAGCACGGCAATGGTGGTGCCGCCGGCGGTTTCGGTGAAGATGCCTTCGGTCTCGGCCAGGAGCTTAATGCCGGCGATGATCTCGGGATCCGTGGCCGTTGCGATCTGCCCACCGGTTCTGCGGGCAATGTCCAGGGCGTAGATCCCGTCGGCAGGGTTGCCGATGGCGATGGATTTGGCGATGGTATTGGGCTTAACAGGGCTGACAAAATCCCGCCCCTCGCGAAACGCCTGGGCAATGGGCGAACATCCCTGCGCCTGGGCGCCGTGGAAGGCGACCGGCTTATCCGCCACCAGCCCCACCTTCACAAACTCCTGGAAGCCTTTATAAACCTTGGTGTACAGGGATCCCGAGGCCAGCGGGATCACTACCTGATCCGGCAGTTGCCAACCCAATTGCTCCGCCACCTCATAGGCCAGGGTTTTGGAGCCTTCCGAGTAGTAGGGGCGCAGGTTGATGTTGACAAAGCCCCAGCCGTAGCGATCCGCCACCTCGGCGCAGAGGCGGTTCACCTGGTCGTAGTTGCCCTCCACCGCCATGACGGTGGGGTTGTAAATCAGGGATCCCAGCACTTTGCCCGCTTCTAAGTCCGCCGGGATGAAGATGGTGCAGTCCAAGCCGGCGTGGGCGGCAATAGCAGCGGTGGAGTTGGCCAGATTGCCCGTGCTGGCGCAGGAAACGGTGGTAAAACCCAGCTCCTTGGCGCGGGTCAGCGCCACCGACACCACCCGATCCTTGAAGCTAAGGGTGGGCATGTTGACGGCATCGTTCTTGATGTAAAGATTTTTTAACCCCAGCCGCCGACCCAGCCGCTCCGCCTTAACCAGCGGGGTCATGCCGGTGCCCACATCGATGGGCTTTTCAGAAGTTACTGGCAGAAAAGGCCGATAGCGCCAGATGGAATGCGGCCCGGCCTGGATGCTCTGACGGCTAACCGTGCGCTTCAGCCAGTCGTAGTCATAAGCCACTTCGAGGGGGCCGAAGCAGAGGTCGCACACGTGCTTGGCGACTGGCTCGTACTCTGCCCCACACTCCCGACAGCGCAAACGGCTGAAGCCCACCTTGGAGCTGTGCAAGGCAGAGGCCAACGGGGAATCGGCAGGGCTGAGCGGGCGTTCGGAAAGAGTTTGGGACATGGGCAGCCTCAAGGTGAAGGAAAGGGTGGGCGCTGGATTGAACTTACCTATCGTTGGGGGGAATCTTATCACCCGCAATCTGCCGCGTCAACTAAACCCGACTAAAATAGTCTGGATTAGATCCGGTTGAGGATAATGGAATCGGTGCTTGGCTCTCTCAGGCGGGCTGTCTGGTGTTTGTATGAGCCGCAACATCCCTTGGGCGACTCTGCCCTTTCCTCTGGGATCCCCTGCTATCGGCAGCCTTGGGGGAGCTGATCCCAGCGCCCTGAGGTCTCTTCAACTCTTCAATCAGGTGACTTAGGCTGGGAACTGAGCCTCTACCCAACTTTATTTCCCAGGGCAACAGAAAACTTTCCCTACTGCTCTGCCTGCCTCAGGCCGGTCGCAAATAACCCTATCCGTTGCCGCCATCGCTAAGCTGGATAAGCGAGCTGAAATAACCTGAAAATTAAAAGACCGGGGATCCCGGCTATTCATTTTGGAATTGCCACCCTATGCTCAGAGTTGGACGGGACAGCATTGATTTTCTCGATCACTACGATGTGGTGGTGGTCGGCGGGGGGCACTCCGGCTGCGAGGCAGCGTTGGCAGCAGCGCGGCTGGGCTGCAACACCCTCATGCTGACATTGAATCTGGACAAGATCGCCTGGCAACCCTGTAACCCTGCCGTCGGCGGCCCGGCCAAATCGCAGCTGGTGCACGAAATCGATGCTCTCGGCGGCGAGATGGGCAAAGTTACCGACCGCACCTATTTGCAAAAGCGGGTGCTCAACCGTTCGCGGGGGCCGGCGGTGTGGGCGCTGCGGGCGCAAACCGACAAAAGGGAATATGCGCGGGTGATGCGCTCGGTGGTGGAAAACCAGCCTAACCTGACGATTCGCGAGGGCACTGTCACCGATTTGGTGTTGGGGCGCAACGACGAGGTGGTGGGCGTGGTCACCCATTTCGGCACCATCTTCGGCTGTCGGGCGGTGATCCTGACCACCGGTACGTTTTTGGGGGGGCGCATCTGGATTGGTCGCCACTGGCAAGCTGCCGGACGGGCAGGGGAATTTGCCGTGGAAGGGCTGACCGACACCCTGCGCCAACTGGGCTTTGAAACGGGCCGGCTGAAAACCGGCACCCCTGCCCGCGTGGATCGGCGCAGCGTGGATTTTTCGGTCATGGAGCGGCAACCGGGGGATCCCGATGTGCGCTGGTTTAGCTTCGACCCCGAGGTGTGGGTGCCAAGGGAGCAGATGGATTGCTACTTGACCCGCACCACCCCAGAGACCCACCGCATCATCCGGGAAAATCTCCACGAAACCCCTGTCTATGGCGGCTGGGTGGAGGCCAAAGGGCCCCGCTACTGCCCCAGCATCGAAGACAAGATTGTCCGCTTTGCCGACAAGGAAAGCCATCAGATTTTTATTGAGCCGGAAGGGCGGGATCTGCCGGAGCTCTACATCCAGGGGTTCTCCACGGGGATGCCTGAGAAAATCCAGATCCAGATGTTGCGCTCCTTGCCTGGCCTGGAGCGGTGCGTCATGCTGCGGCCTGCCTATGCGGTGGAATACGACTATCTGCCGGCCACCCAGCTCTACCCCACTCTGATGACCAAAAAGGTGCAGGGGTTGTTTTGCGCCGGCCAGATCAACGGCACCACCGGCTACGAAGAGGCGGCAGCTCAGGGGCTCATAGCCGGGATCAACGCCGCCCGCCTGGTTCAAGGCAAGCCCCTGGTCACCCTGCCGCGGGAGTCCAGCTACATCGGCACCCTCATCGACGATCTCTGCACCAAAGAACTGCGGGAGCCCTACCGCATGCTCACCAGCCGCTCCGAATACCGCCTCATCCTGCGCTCCGACAATGCCGACCAACGGCTCACCCCCCTGGGGCGAGAATGGGGCTTGATCGATGACCGGCGCTGGGCCCTGTTCCAAGCCAAGCAAGCGCGCATTGCCGCAGAAATCGAGCGCCTGGAAACGCAGCGGGTGAAGGCCCACGACCTGGCCGGCATCCAACTAAGCCAACTGACGGGGCAGGGGATCAAGGGATCCGCCACTCTGGCCGAGATCTTGCGCCGCAACCAGATCCACTACTCCGATCTCCTGGAACTGGGGCTGGGGGATGCGGAGCTGGATCCCTTTGAGCAGGAGGCGGCAGAGATTGCCGTCAAATACAGCGGCTACATCCAGCGGCAGCAGAGCCAAATTGAGCAGGTGAGCAAGCAGTACCACCGCCCTCTGCCCCCCGATCTGGACTACCACTCCATCCCCACCCTCTCCAAAGAGTCGCGGGATAAGCTCTCGGCGGTGCGTCCCCTCACCGTGGGCCAGGCAGCCCGCATTGGCGGTGTCAACCCCGCCGACATCAACGCGCTGCTCATCTACCTTGAGGTGAGGCAACGTCAGAGGGCGGCGGATCCCGTCTGTTCTTCTCTGTGAGCTCCGCCCCCATCCATGTAGAGGGAAGGGATCCCTTCTAGGGGCATGCGCGAGGCTACCCCCAGCTCCAGCGGCGAGACCTCCCCCCGCAGCCAGTGGCAGAGCCCAGCTGCCCCAATCATGGCGGCATTGTCGGTGCAGAGGGCTAGAGGCGGGATCACCACCCGCAACCCCCTTTGCCGGGCTGCTTCTGTGAGGCGGGCCCTCAGCTCCCGATTGGCAGCTACCCCTCCCGTCAGCAGCAGCGTCGAGAGGCCCAGCGCCTCGGCACAGGCCACCGCTTTTTCGGTGAGCACATGGGTCAGACAGGCCTGGAAGCTGGCGGCAATGTCGGCAATGGGCAACTCCTGGCCTTGCTGCTGCAACTGCTGGACTAGGCGCAACACCGCCGTTTTCAGGCCGCTGAAGCTTGTGTCGTAGGGATGATCCACTTTGCCCTCTGGCAGCGGGAACCGCTCTGGATCCCCCTGCTGAGCCCAGCGGTCAATCTGCGGCCCCCCCGGGTAGCCCAGCCCCAACAGCCGCGCCACCTTATCAAATGCCTCGCCGGCAGCATCGTCGCGGGTGCGGCCCACCGTCTGGTAGTCCCCGTAGTCCTTCATCCAAATCAGGCTGGTATGGCCTCCCGATACCAAAAGGCATAGGCAGGGGGGGCGCAAATCGGGCTCTGCCAAGAAGCCGCTGAAGAGATGGCCCTCCAGATGGTGCACCCCGATCAGGGGCTTGTCGTGGAGCAAAGCCAAGGTCTTGGCCCCCATCAGCCCCACCAGCAGGGATCCCACCAGGCCCGGCGCACAAGTTACGGCAATGGCATCTACCTCGGCCACCTCCAATCCGGCCTGCTGCAGAGCAGCCTCTAGCACAAAGGGCAGAGTTTCCACATGCTGCCGTGAGGCCACCTCCGGCACCACGCCCCCGTAGGCCGCATGGAGGTCGATTTGGCTGGCCACCACCGAGCTGAGCTGCCGCGGGGCAAACCCCGGCCAGGCCACATCCGCCGCCACCACAGCCACAGCCGTTTCGTCACAACTGGTTTCGATGGCAAGGACGCGGGGCATGGGAGAGCAAGCTGGGGAAAGGAATAGGAAAGCCTTGGGATCCTTAAATTAAGAATTGTGTGAGCTAAAACTCAGGATCCGTCGGGGCGAGGCGCTCAGGAGTATGATACTAACCGTTTAGTGCCTGTTGCTGCACTTAGCATCCCTTAGCATTTGGACAGATCCTAGACCCCTACCTCAAGGACACATCCTGCTATGCGAACCTTTTTAAGCCTTCTTTTGGCCCTTTGCATCGCGCTTGGCCTCGCCCAATCTGTGCAGGCAGAGCCCTTGATCGGTCTGAAACCTTGCAGCGAAGTTCCCGCTTTTCAGGCTCTGATGAACGAACGCCTGAGCAGCCTAGAGGAGAAGATCCTCAACGCCAGCCCTGCTATGGCCCCTGTTTACCAGCAAAAGCTGGCCCAAACCAGCAAGCGCTTTGAGCGCTACAGCAAGCTGCTCTGCGGCGAAGAGGGCCTGCCCCACCTGGTTACGGATGGTCGGTTGAACCATGCGGGCGAGTTTCTCATCCCCGGTCTGCTCTTCCTGTATATTGCCGGTTGGCTGGGCTGGGCGGGGCGTTCTTACCTGATCGCGGTTCGGGATGAGGATAGCCCCGAAATGAAAGAAAGCCTGATCGATGTACCGCTGGCGCTGCGGTGCTTCCTCACGGCTTTGGCTTGGCCCGCTGCTGCTTTTAAGGAAATTGCCAGCGGCGAAATTCGAGAGCCGGAAGCGGCTGTGCCCATCTCCCCCCGCTGAGGAGCTGAGCCCGGCTTTCTAACTCGATTTATTTAACTTTTGAGAGGCGTCTATGGCTGATTTCACCAAGTTTCTCACCACTGCTCCGGTGGCATTTATCCTGTTTTCCAGCTTTGTTTTTGCCCTGTTCATCGAGATCAATCGCTTCTTCCCCGACATTTTGACGTTCTGAGTGTAGGCCAGGGATCCCCAGCGCAACCTACGCCCGGTGGGATCCCTGCTTTTTTAGGCTTTTTTCCATCCTCCTTTGAACTGGACACAGAGTTGCTGAAATGGTCGAACCCAATGCCGATCCTGCTCCGTTGAATAGGTTGAACATGAATAAGGGATACGTCACCGTCCCTGAGGGAGATCCGCAAATTGGGGATCTCTGGACACCGATCAACCACGCGCCTGTTGTCCGGCTGTTGATCGACTGGCTGCCCATCAACCGACCGGGATTGAGTTCCATTTGGCGGGGCTTGGAAATCGGTATGGCCCACGGCTATTGGCTGGTAGGCCCCTTTGCCAAGCTGGGGCCGCTGCGCAACGAGCCCATCGGTCTGCTGAGCGGCTTTTTGGGAGCCTGTGGCCTGATCTTGATTCTGACGGCGGCCCTTTCTCTCTACGGCACTGTCACTTCGCAGCGCAACATAGGGCCGGTAGGGGGATCCCAATCTTGGAGCGAATTGGCCGCTGGCTTTTTGGTAGGGGGTATGGGGGGGGCGGTCGTCGCCTACCTGCTTTTGCTGAATGCAGATCTCCTTGTCCCCGCATCTTAACTGGAGCTATTGGCCATCCGTTGGATCATCCACAACGTCTTTAATCGCTTCTCGAGCATCCTCGACTCCAAGGTGGGTGGCTGCCTTTGTTTGCTCGGCCTTACCTTCCAGCCTTTCACGCTGATCGCTGGCCAGCTCACCCACAATTTCTTGGATTTTGCTCTCCAGATTCTTGGCAGTAACTCCAACTGGCTTTTCAAGGCTCATAACATCAGCCCCTTAACCGGCTTTGCCCTGTCTACTCGATAGCACCTTTTCTCTCTGGGCCTCGTGATCCAAATCACCTGCAAGGGGGGAAAGAGCGCGAGTCAGGCTAGCAGACCAGAGGAAGCTTGTCTTAGCATGGACTGAATCCTGCAATGAGCCGATGACAGCGGTTCTAGACATTTTTTCTGCCTATCTTTCGTGAGCTGCTGTGAACGATCTGCTGTTCGAGCCCACTTCCGAAAGGCCCTCCTTGGCCGAGATTCGCCGCCTATCGCCCGCAGCCTTGGCCTACTTGGGAGACGCCATTTACGAACTGCATGTGCGGCGGCAACGGCTATTTCCTCCGGATCGACTGGAGCGCTATCATCAGCAGGTGGTGAGGCGGGTGCGCGGCTCGGCTCAGGCTAAGCTGCTGTTGGCCCTGTTGCCCCATCTCAACCCCGAAGAGCAGGAAATTGTCCGCTGGGGTCGCAATGGCTGCGGTCGCCCACCCCGGCATCTGCCTCTGGCCGATTACCAAAACGCCAGCGGCCTGGAAACAGTTCTGGGCTATCTCTACCTGGCCAATCCCGAACGGCTGCGCCATATCCTCGCCCTCACTGATGTTTTGGCTGAGACCCTAGGCGAGTGGGAAGGTTAGGATAGTCTTTCCGTCTTTCCATCTTCCACGCCCATGCCCAAGACTTCTCAGCGCAAACCTGCTTCACGGCTGTCTCGCTCGGGCAAACTGCAGCCGCGAAGGGCAGGGCAATCCGTTAGCAAGCGGGTACAGCGGCCCAAACGCCGAGACGGGGATCCCAAGCTTGCCCTCCGAGAGGCTCCAGTGAAGCCCATCCGTCGCGACGCGCAACGGCAGTGGCCCCAAGGCAAGATGGCTCCTCAACCAGTAGGCGAGCTGGATCCCGGCCTCTCCACTGGCGAGACAGGGATCTTGCCAGGGGAAGTTCAGCCTCAGGCCGACGGGAATCCGGAGACCGAGCTGGAGCAAGAGATTATCTACGGTCGCCAGACAGTACTGGCTGCTTTGAAAAGTCAAGCCACCCTCAATCGGGTTTGGATCTTGCCGAAGTTGCGCTACAGCCCCCAATTTTTGTCTCTGTTGGAAGAAGCCAAAGCGCGGGGCACCGTTATCGACGAAGTGTCTCCAAAGCGGCTGAACGCCCTCACGGCTGGCGCCAACCACCAGGGTATCGCTGCCCAAGCCACGCCTTATCAGTACGTGGCCCTGGAGGATTTGGTGGAAAGAAGCCGGCAGGCCAGCCCCAATCCAGTGCTGGTAGTCCTAGACGGGATCCAGGATCCCCATAACTTGGGAGCCATTGCCCGTAGTGTGGAGGCTTTTGGCATGCAGGGGATGGTGATCCCACAACGGCGGGCAGCAGGGGTAACCTCGACGGTGATGAAGGTAGCGGCGGGAGCCCTCTCCACCTTGCCGGTGGCGCGGGTGGTGAATTTGAATCGGGCTTTGGAATACCTCAAAGAGCAGGGGTTTTGGGTTTATGGCACCACTAGCCGAGGGACTGACCTCATCTATAGAGCCGATTTTCAACGGCCCATTGCCTTGGTGGTGGGATCCGAGGGGGAAGGGATTAGCCTGCTCACACAGCGCCATTGTGACCAACTGCTGTCCATTCCCTTGGCAGGCCGTACTGAAAGCTTGAATGCTTCTGTGGCCGCCGGCATTGCCCTCTACGAAATCCACCGGCAGCGCTCTCCCCACCACCTCAAACGCCCTGAGGTTGATACATTCCTCAACAAATCGTCAATAAAAGTAGTAGAATCTAGGGGATTGCAAAAGGACATCCAATGATTGCTAGACTTGATAATGGGGGATGGATCCCGTGAGCAACCCTTTGGTCAGTCTGTTGGATAAGCTGCGCGGCCTGTCGGTCTGGATCGAGATCACCACCGAGGACTGCACCTACTACTACGGCCCCTTCTCCGATGAAGCTGAGGCGGAGCGGCTCAAAGGCCACTACATCGCCGACCTGCAAAAGGAAGGAGCCAAAAAGATCCAGGCTCTGGTGAAGAAAATGCGCCAGCCACAGTCTCTGACGGTGACCCGTACTCCGTCGGGAGCCCGTTCCTGATGTCTGCTACGGCTTATCAAGTAACCCTTCATCACCGCGGCCAAACCTACCGCTTCCCCGCCTCTGCGGATCAGACGGTTTTACAAGCTGCTCTTGAACACGGGATAGAGCTACCTTCCTCTTGTCAGGCGGGGGTTTGCACCACCTGTGCGGGGCGGCTGAAGTCGGGATCCGTGACTCAGACAGAGGCAATGGGGATTGGCCCAGAACTGCAGGCTCAGGGCTTTGTGCTGCTGTGTGTAGCCTATGCTACCTCCGATTTGGAGGTGGAGACCGATCAAGAGGAAGAGGTTTACCGTTTGCAGTTTGGCTCCTAACCGTGCCGGATTTCTGTTCAGGTCTACTTGTTAGTAGGTGTTGTAGTCATTTCGATTCAAACTAGGACACTGTACCCACAACTAAAACCTTGGTCGCGTCTTCGCGTCAGCGTTGCG
>NZ_JANSHV010000112.1:0-9343 GCF_047461775.1 Synechococcus sp. R6-5 | reverse complement strand
ACGCTCCGCGCCGCTTCCGCGACCACCCCCAACTCTTCTCCCAAAGGGACTCTGTGGTGTTCAACTCCAGAAAGCTGATGATCGGACTCGAACCGACGACCTGCTCATTACGAGTGAGCTGCTCTACCAACTGAGCTACATCAGCAGGGCTTTGAAGTGAGGATTGGATAGGAGAATCCGCAGACCCACCGGTGGGCCTATCGATTCTAACTCATCCTTGCCTTGCTCGGGATCCCCAGCGCCATAGCCCCAAAGATAGCCCCAACGTCAGCCACGCCAGCCAATCCCCCGCGCGATTGTAGAAAGTTGTCTCAGAGCGCCGCCTCACCTCTCCCGTGATCACCCCCCGCTGAAAGATGGGGCCAACCTGCTGGAGCCGACCTGAGGGATCCACCACCAGATTGCCGCCTGTGTTATTGACAAACACCACGCTACGCCGATTTTCCACAGCCCGAAAAACCGAGAGCTGGCCATGCAACATCGGCCAGTGGCTATTACCAAACCAGCTATCATCCGAAATCACGATCAAAGACTCGGCGCCGCGACGGGTTAAAGTTCGGCTGGGCGCAGGCAAGACGCTCTCCAAGCAGATCATCACCCCCAAAGGCCCGAAAAGCTCCCCTCCGTCCAGAGGCCGATAGCCATCGGGTGAAGGCACGTAGCGCCCCGACTCGAAATAGGGAAAGATCCACTGCTTGCCAAACCCATCCAGCAAGTTGCCCTGGGCGTCAAACAACAGGGCCGTGTTAAAAAATCGCTGCTCTGGCTCCGGCAAATGGGCTGTGCGGGGATCCGGCTCTGTTGCCCCCGTAATCAAAGCGCCTTCCGGCGGCAGAATCGCTTGCATTGGCTCGATCACGTAGGGTTCCAGGCCAGTATTCAGCAGCCGTGCCCGCAGCGCCCCCTCCGGCCAAATCACCAACTGTGCCCCAGCAGCCACCCCCTGGGCAGAAAGCTGATGCAGCTCCCGGTAGCGCTCCAGGCGGTAGTTCCAACTGCGATCGGCTTCCAGCCAAGCCACCTGCTGCACTGCCGCTACCCGAAAGTCAGGATCCCTGTTTTCGACGGCCAAGGCATCGAAGTCGGCCAGGCGTGCGCTTCCATAGGCCAAGACCAGCCCCGTCAACCCCAGGCCGCAGGCGAGCGTACCCCAGAAATCCCTGTTCCTGAGCATCTCACCCAAAACGTTTCTCAGGGATCCCCCAGCCGCCTGCCACCGGCTAGAAATCTGCCTGGCCATCTGCCAAAGAACCCCATTGACGAACACGGCATAGAAGGTAACCCCCCAGATCCCGGTGACATCGGCCACCTGGATCCCGAGGGGCCAGTCGAACAACAGGGATCCCCAGTGGAAAGGGATGGGCCACCAGAGCAAGCCCAACAGCCCATCCAAGCCCGTCCAGACCGTGGCCAAACCCAGCGGACGTGCCCAAACCGGCAGGGGACGACTCAGTTGCAAACTCAGGAGCGTAGCAGTGGTGAAAAAGAGGGGGATCAGGGGAGCCACCACCACGCCCCCCAGGATCTCCCAGGCGCTCAACACCTTAACCGAGAAGGGATCCACCCAGAAGGCATACAGGCAAACCCAAAACCAGAGGCCATAGGCCAAACGCCACCGCGCCCACCCTTGCCGTTGCTCGCACAGGCCAAACAGCAGGGCTAAGCCCAGCAGCGCTCCCGGAAACCAGTGCCACCAGCGGTTGGGGGATCCCAGACAAAGCAGCGCAATGGCCAAACCCATCAGCCAGCGGGATCCCTCGCCTGGGTTTCTCTTTTGGGGCAGATCCTGCTGTTGATTTGAAGATTTCAGTTCCGGCTTCATCACCTCAATAAAGTTCAGCCTATTCGGGAAACCCCACGTAATGCCCTAGGATTGAACACGCCCTTGCCAACAGCTCTTCTCCAGAGTAGCGTTTTGCAGCAGCCGGGAATATCTCCTGGAGCACAGAACTCCTACTGCTTGAATCTAAAGCTGTGTTAACATTTTGCATAACTTCAGGGGGCTGGCGCCTTCCGGCTTAGGTTGGGGATCCCGTCAGCGGTGCGCGGCACTATGGGCAAGGTTTTGGTTTTGAATGCCTCCTACGAGCCGCTCAACATCACCAGTTGGCGCAGGGCAGTCGTTCTTTTGCTTAAGGGCAAGGCCGAGCAAATCGAGCACAATGGCCGAGTGGTGTACGGCAACATTCCCTTGCCCACCGTCATTCGTCTGCGCCACTATGTCCACGTTCCCCACAAGGAGATCCCGCTTACGCGCCGCAACGTCCTCTACCGGGATGGGCATCGTTGTCAGTACTGCGGCTGCTTCGGCGAAGATCTCACCCTGGATCACGTGATCCCTCGGTCTCGTGGCGGCGGGGATACTTGGGAAAATGTGGTCAGTGCCTGTGTGCGCTGCAACGTGAAAAAAGGGAACCGCACCCCCCGCGAAGCCGGTATGCCCCTGTTGCGCCAACCCCGCCGTCCCCACAGCACCCTCTACTTTGAAATCTCCAAAGCCGTCGGCAGTGGTTCCCACCGAGAATGGTCTAAGTACACCATCGGCCTAGAAGGGGATCCCCAGGAGGAATTGTTGGACAGCCCAAGCTAGACGGGCCGCCTAGGGATGGACTTCCGATACAGGGGCAGCTTTGGAAATGGGGGGAGAAGTGGTGGCCGGGATCCCGGTCTCGATCCACCGGTGAATCAGGGCATTGACCTCTTCGGGGCGCTCATCGTGGGGGCAGTGGCCAGCCTCCAGGAAGTATTCCACTGCTTGAGGGTAGTGGGCCCGGTATAGCTTAGAGCGTTCCCGCGCCCGCATCCAGGGATCCCGTTCTCCCCAGATCAACAACAGCGGTCGCACCAAGCTGCACAGCAGCTCATCTACATAGCGTCCCTTCTGCCCACCTCGCATCAAGGCCACAAACACATCGGCAGCCCCCGGATCCTGGGTGGGGCGATGGATGGCCTCGACCAGCTGATCGGTCACGGCTGCCGGGTCGTAGTAAACCTGCTTCAGCTTGGCTCGGATCACGTGCGGCTGCCGCAAATACTGAAACAGCAGGTAAGACACCAGGCGCTGGCGCAGGCCCCAGCCCACCAATCCGCCTATCCATTGCCGCCATCCGGTCGGGGATCCCTTGAGGGTGGAAAACCCACCTGCCCCATTCAAAAGCACCACGCCCCGCACCCACTCCGGCCACTCCGCCGCAAAACTGAGCACCACATAGCCGCCCAGGGAGTTGCCGATCCCCACCACAGGCCGACGGATTACCTGTTGGCAAAAGTCCCGCAGCTGATCCCGCCAGATTTCGGCGCGGTAGTCCCAGTTGGGCTTGGCGGAGCGACCGAAACCCAGCAAATCGATGGCGTACACCTGGTAGTGTTGAGCCAATTCGGGAATGTTCTTGCGCCAGTGGTCGGTGGAGGCTCCAAAGCCGTGCACCAGAAGCAGAGGCTGCCCCTGCTCACCCTGTTTGACGTAATGAACTGACTGCCCCCGCCAGATCCACTGCGCCGAAATGGGAGTGGCCGATGCCGATGTCGAAGCCATAGGAGTTGCTTGTAGGCCTTTCTTAATTCTAGGTTCTTTGCAGCTACTCCGGGGGGAAGCCCACCCTCTACGGGCAACGTAAGAGCAGTGGGCCTGTTAGACATAACCTCTGCTTTTTAGGCTTTGTATCACCAGGTCAATACATTCGGGGATGCTTTGCTCGGCAGTTTTGCACACCACCTCCGGCTGTTCCGGCGGCTCGTAGGGATCGTCAATACCGGTAAAGTGCTGGATTAAGCCTGCCCGCGCCTTTCGATAGAGGCCCTTCACATCCCGGCGTTCGCACACCTCCAGGGGGGCATCCACAAAGACTTCGATAAAGCTGCCAATATACTGCCGTACCTCCTGCCGTGCTGCCCGATAGGGGGAAATGGCCGACACCAGCACAATCACCCCGTGCCGAGTCAGCATCTCCGCCACAAAGCCGATGCGGCGAATGTTCTCATCCCGATCCGCTTTGCTGAAGCCCAGACCCTTGGTGAGATGTTGCCGCACCACATCTCCGTCGAGCACCTCCACCGGCAGCCCCCAAGCGCGCAACTGCTGGGCCACGCCGCAGCTTAGGGTGGTTTTGCCCGCCCCGCTCAACCCTGTAAACCAGACCGTTACCCCCCGCCGCGACATCTGTCTGTTTGCTTCTGTCTGTTTGCTGTGGATCCCTGAATCTTGGGCCCTGCCAGAATATCATCTCCAAAGCAGGGTGGTACACTCGAAACACGGCTTGCACAGCCCCAAAGTGCTCTGCGCCGCCGACACGACAACAATCCTTCACCGGCCATGTCCCCCCTGACTTCGCCTCTTGCCAGTGCCACTTCGGGATCCCCGACAACTGCCGAGCTGTTTGCCGAGCATGTGATGGCCACCTATGGGCGCTATCCCCTGACCTTGGTGCGCGGGCAGGGGTGTCGGGTTTGGGATGAGCAGGGGCGCGAGTACCTGGACTTTGTGGCCGGCATTGCCACCTGTACCCTGGGGCATGCCCACCCGCTGTGGATTCAGGCGCTCACCGAGCAGGCACAACAGTTGCACCATGTTTCCAACCTTTACTACAACCAGCCGCAGGCACAACTGGCTCAATGGCTGACCCAGCACTCCTGTGCCGACAAGGTGTTTTTCTGCAACTCAGGGGCGGAAGCCAATGAGGGAGCCATTAAGCTGGCTCGCAAGTATGCCCACGCGGTGCGCGGGATCCAAGATCCGATGATCCTCACCGCCCATGCCAGCTTCCATGGCCGCACCCTGGCCACCATTACCGCCACCGGCCAGCCCAAATACCAAAAAGACTTTGCCCCTCTGGTGCCCGGCTTTGATTACGTTCCCTACAACGACATCGAGGGCACAGCAGCGGTGTTGGAGCGCTGGGGCGAGCGGGTGTGTGCCGTGCTGTTGGAGCCGTTGCAGGGGGAAGGGGGGGTTGTGCCGGGGGATCCCGCCTATTTTCAATGGTTGCGCCGGATCTGCAGCGAGCGGGGCATTCTGCTGATTTTGGATGAGGTGCAGGTGGGCATGGGCCGTACCGGCATGCTGTGGGGCCACTGTAACCTGGGGGTGGAGCCGGATGTGTTCACCTTGGCCAAGGGCCTGGCCGGTGGGATCCCCATCGGGGCCTTGTTGGCGAAAGACTTTTGCGCCGTGTTTCAGCCGGGGGATCACGCCAGCACCTTTGGGGGCAACCCCTTGGCTTGTGCGGTGGGCCTGGCGGTTTGCCGCACGCTAATGTCGGAGAGTTTGGTTTGGAATGCCCAGCAGACAGGGGTGTATCTGCGTCAGGGGCTGTCCCGCTTGGCGGAGCAGTTTCCGCAGCTCGTTGAGCAAGTGCGGGGCTGGGGCCTGATTCAGGGCTTGGTGGTGCGCATCCCGGCGGCTGAAGTGGTCAAGGCAGCCATGGACTGCGGGCTGTTGTTGGTGCCGGCAGGATCCCAGGTGGTGCGCTTTGTGCCCCCCTTGATCGTCACCCCGGCAGAAATTGACGCGGCTCTAGCGATGTTGGCATCGGCTTTGCAAAGGTTGGCCGCCTCCCTTGGCCATTCCGGGGCAGCCTAGCCTCGCCAGACTTGCCGCAGAAATGCCTGCAACTGCTGTCGGGCAGGGAGCTCGTGGGGAGCGGGATCCCTTGCCTGTTCCAGAAGGGGCAATACCTCCTCCGCATAGGCCGGAACAAAGCCGGCAGCAGGCCAGAGCAAATCCGAGGTGGCCCGCAGGTTGAAGACTTGGGATCCCTGCCTGAGCAGGAGAGGCCGCACCCAGAGCAGCGGCGGGGTGTCAGAGCCTGCCTCAAGACTGTGGCGAGAAACCTGAATCAGCTCCACATAGAGGGTGGCCTGCGACCCTGGCAGGGCGAGAATGGGACGGGGTGAGGGGGGAGTGCTGCCCACCTCCACCGGGGCAGGCAAAGGGCGGCTTCTGAAAGGGATATTCTCCACAGAGCCACATCGGGCGGGCAAACGAGGCAACAGGGTCATGCAATCGTTAACTGAAGACGATATGGACTGTACTGATCCTAATCGATGGCCTCCTTACTTTTCTTTGGCAGGCGGGTTGGCCGGGGATCCCGTCTTTGCGGGCATTTCGTGAACCCGATTTTGTGGCATGGTGCTAGGTAGCTTTCTGATCAGACTTGGACGGATCCCGCCATGATGCACACTTTTGTCCCGCCCCACCGCTTTTTCCCCTACCTGACCTGGACGGAGATCCAGGCCATGCCCGACAAAGAGAACGTGGTGATCATTCAGCCGGTTGCCTCAATCGAGCAACATGGGCCCCACCTGCCCCTGGTGGTGGATGCCTGCATCGGCACGGCGATCATTGGGCGCGCCATGGAGAAGCTGGAGCCTGAGATCCCGGCCTATGTTTTGCCCACCCAATGTTACGGCAAAGCCAACGAGCATTGGCATTTCCCCGGCACCATTACCCTCTCGGCTCAAACCCTGATGGCGGTGCTGACAGAAGTGGCAGAGAGCATCTACCGAGCTGGGTTTCGCAAGCTGGTGTTCCTCAATTCCCACGGTGGCCAGCCACAGGTCCTGGAGATTGTTGCCCGCGATCTGCACCAGAAGTATGAAGATTTCATGCTGTTTCCGGTGTCGGTCTGGCGCGTTCCTCACGAAGGACGAGAGCTGTTTACCGAGAAAGAACGGGAATTGGGCATTCACGCCGGCGATGGGGAGACCAGTATGCTGATGCACCTTTTGCCGGACACGGTGCGAACCGACCGATTGGTCTGCGAATATCCCCACGATCTGCCGGAAAACAGCCTGCTCAGCATGGAAGGGCGGATCCCTTTCGCTTGGGCAACTCGCGATCTCACCCAGAGCGGAGTTTTGGGCGATGCCACCGCCGCCACGCCGGAGAAAGGCAAAGTTTTGGTGGAGTCCATGTCTGACGGCTGGGTGCGGCTGATCCGAGATCTGCACCGGTTCCAGCAGCCCAAGGCTTGGCGCAAAGCCCCGCTGCTGGTCTAGGGATCCAGGCAAAAGACCTACGGCCTGCTTTGTGAAAGGCTTTCGCCAGAACTGGCCGACCAAGATACGACCTGCTGACGCGATCAGGGCAGCTTTTTGCTGGGCTGCTGCGAACTCTATCTGCCCAATGGGAAAGGGTGATACCTTGGCCCCAGAACACACCCGTTCTGGTGGAAATGGGGTGGATTTGGGCAAAGTTCACCTGGCCACTGCCCATGAGGGTATGGATATCTTCATCGCTAACGGTCAGGAGCTGCAGTCGAAGCGGCAGTACCCGGAAAGCCGAAGGGGAAGCTGGCCCAGTTGCTGCGTTGCAGGCAAAAGGGTTCGCGGCGGTATCGCCGACTGGTTCGTCATCTTTCCTGTCGGGCCCAAGCTGTTCGCCTCTGGCGGCGGGGAGCGCTTGAAAGAATCCTCGCCCTCTGGGTCAAGACTCAATTAACCAACGGCTCCAGCCCCCGCAAACACGCTGCCAATGCGGCGCATTGCCTCTTCCACGTTGGCGCGGCTGTTGAAAGCGGACAGGCGCAGATAGCCCTCTCCGGCGCTGCCGAAGCCAGAGCCAGGGGTACCCACCACATGGCAGGTGTGCAGCAGCTTGTCAAAAAACTCCCAACTGCTCAGCCCATCGGGTGTTTTCACCCAGACGTAGGGGGCATTCACGCCGCCATAGACTTGGATCCCCACTTCGGCCAACTGCTGGCGAATGATGCGGGCATTTTCCAGGTAAAACTGCACCAGACCTCGCACCTGCGCCTGCCCCGCTTCGGAATAAACTGCCTCTGCCCCTCGTTGCACAATGTAGGACACCCCGTTGAACTTGGTGGATTGACGGCGATACCACAAGCTCCACAGATCCACCCAGGATCCATCGGCAGCTTGCCCCCGCAAAGACTTGGGCACCACCGTAAAGGCACAGCGGGTGCCGGTAAACCCAGCGGTTTTGGAAAAGGAGCGGAACTCGATGGCACATTCCCGCGCCCCTGGAATCTCGTAAATGGAGTGGGGGATCCCGGGCTCGGTGATATAGGCTTCGTAGGCGGCATCGAACAGGATCAGGGAGCCGTGGGCACGGGCATAGTCCACCCAGTTTTGCAGATGCTCCCGTGTGGCCACTGCGCCTGTGGGGTTATTGGGGAAGCAGAGGTAGATCACATCCACCTTTTGGCTGGGCAGGCTGGCGGTGAAGTGATTTTCGGCAGTGATGGGCAGATAGACCAGGCCCTCGTATTCGCCGCGTTCGTTGGCCGGCCCCGTATGGCCCGCCATCACGTTGGTGTCCACATAAACCGGATAGACAGGATCCGTGATGGCGATGGTGTTGTCGTGGCCGAGGATATCCAGGATGTTGCCGCAATCGCACTTGGAGCCATCGGAGACGAAGATCTCGGAAGCGTCGATATCGCAGTTGCGGGCCTGGAAGTCGTGCCGGGCAATGGCCTGGCGCAGCCACTCGTAGCCCTGCTCTGGCCCATAGCCGCGAAAGGTGGCCCGTTCCCCCATTTCCTCCACCGCCCGGATCATGGCCGTTCGACAGGCTTCCGGCAGCGGCTCGGTGACATCGCCAATGCCCATTTTGATAATTTGAGCTTCGGGATGGGCGGTGGCAAAAGCCTGCACCCGCCGGGCGATCTCGGGAAAGAGATAGCCGGTCTTGAGCTTGAGGAAGTGGTCGTTGATCCTGGCCATGGAGGTTTGCCGAAGAGGAGGTCATCGGCTTTTCAGTGTAGCTGTTCGCGCTAGCGGGGCGGAGTCCTTAGCCGGTTCCGGGCCAGAACTCTTCTACGTCGCGGTTCCCCTGCCCATAGCAACAACCCCGGCGGAGGCGGGACGGAGTAGGATGCTACCTTGGCAAAGATCCTTTGGAGAGCAGGGATGAAGCAGCAGAGGGGAATGGCTCGGCACGAGAGGTGGGCGGTGGGCCTGTTGGCGATCTGGGTTTGGCTGAGCTGGGGGATGGGGGCCTGGTCTGCTCCCCTTTGTCGGGATCCCCTCTTGCTGCGGCAGATCTTGGCAGCTCTGGGCCGCCCGGAGGTGAAGGTAGAGGAGGTGGCCCTTTTTGATCCGGATCAGTGCCTTGTCCAACTGGTGCTGGATCGTCAGGGGTTGAGCGGATCCCTGCCGCCCGAAATAGGCCAATTTCGCCGGTTGCGAGCCTTGTCCCTCAGCCACAACCAACTTTCCGGCCCCCTGCCGCCCGAGCTGGGGCAACTCAGCCAGTTGGAAAACCTGTTTCTCGACTACAACGAATTCTCCGGCTCCATCCCATCCGAGCTGGGGCAGCTGCGCAACCTGCGCGGCCTGTTTTTGGATCACAACCAGCTCTCTGGGCCTATTCCCCCCCAAC
>NZ_JANSHV010000111.1:0-4712 GCF_047461775.1 Synechococcus sp. R6-5 | reverse complement strand
CCGTCAAGATATCCAACCCAAAATTTTTGGCAAGTTTTTGGCGAGAATAGCAGGGAAAAGAAGAAATAAAACTGTTTGAATATTGACATTCTGACTGCAGAGTTAATAAGATGGTTGCGAGGGTCAGGTTTCGGAGAAACTGTGATGCTGACTTTGCGCAAGCGGGAAGAGAGGGGTCATGTCAAGCTCAGTTGGCTTGATACTTACCACTCATTTTCTTTTGGAGAGTACTACGACCCTCGCTACATGGGCTTCCGGGCTTTGCGGGTGATTAACGATGACCGAATCAGCCCGAGTGCTGGCTTTCCGACCCATGGGCACCGGGACATGGAGATCGTTACCTATGTTTTGGAAGGGATCCTTGAGCATAAAGACAGCTTGGGCACGGGATCTGTGATTCGTCCTGGTGAAATTCAACGGATGACGGCAGGCACAGGGATCTGGCACAGCGAGTACAACCACTCGGCAGATGAGGAGGTTCATCTGCTGCAAATTTGGATTTTGCCGGAGCAGGAAAACCTGGAGCCCAGCTATGAACAAAAAGCGACGGGTTTGACAGAGCATCCCAATGAGTTTTGTTTAATTGCCTCTCGGGATGGACGCCAGGGATCCGTGATTGTGCATCAGGATGTGAATCTCTATGCGGGGTTGATTGAGCCGGGACGCACCATTCACCGACACTTGGATGAGAGGCGCTACGGATGGCTGCAGATAGCTCGGGGCGATGTGACCCTGGATGGCTTGTTTTTGCGAGAAGGAGATGGCGTGGCTATTGCTAGGGAAAGCGAGCTCAACCTTTTCAGTGAAGAAGGGGCTGAGGTGCTACTGTTTGATTTGGCCTGAGGATGACTTTTGGCTGAATTCTGGCTGTTTGCCTTGAGCTTATAGTCGTTTTAGGCTGGGGTGAAGCGACTGAACTGCTGAGAAGAGCCTTCTGGCTCCGTACATTCAACGTTTTAGGCGCGGGTGCAGTGTCCTAGTTGGAATCGAAATGACCATAAGTCTTTTGGGATCTCAACTTTTTCTTCTGCTTTCAAGTACTTTCAGGAGGAGAAGTGGATCCCTTCTTCGAGGTTTTGCTGAGTGAATTGAGAAAGAACTTGCTGCCAAAGGTGGCCAGTCTGGGATCCCTTTCCCTTGACGTGTAGAAGGCGGGCTCCTTCCTGCTGGGGATGGGGCTGTAGGCGCAGCCAGAGGTAGGTCGCAGGCAGATGGCGGAGGTACTGGGGCCACTCAATAGCGGTGATCCCACCTTGGCTCCAAAGTTCTTCTAGCCCTAGGTCTTCTAGGAGTGTGGATTCTTTCCCACCGGCGCGAGCGGCAGAAGAGGTCTCTAGGCGGTAGAGATCGCAATGGAAAAGAGGGATCCGTCCGGTGTGGTATTCCTGCACCAGCACGAAGGTGGGGCTGTCGATGGGTTCAGGGATCCCCAAGCCCTGCCCTAGTCCCTGCACAAAGGTGGTTTTGCCGCTGCCCAGATTACCTTCGAGAAGAATGACCAAGCCGGAAGTGGAGCCGAGGCTGCGGCTGGGAGGGGGAGATTTTTGTTGACCTGAAGGGGCGAGGAAGCCAAGGGCGGCTTGAGCTACGAGGGCCCCTAGTGATTGGGTAGCAGCGGCGGATGGCAGCAGCAGAGGGGAGGCTTGCTGCCAGAGCTCTTCATTCTGTTCGCTGGCCATGGCTTACAACTCCTTTGGGGCGGGGATCCCAGGCGAGGAAGTTGCCTCATTTGGGTGAACAGAAACGCGTTTGGGAGCTGTCAAGATTGCGGCCAGGCCTGCTCCAATGAGCAACAGGCTCACCCCCTGCGCCACCCGCAGGGATCCCAGCATGAGGCTATCGGTGCGCAGGCCTTCGATCCAGAAGCGCCCCAGGCTGTACCCCACCAGGTAGAGGCCCAAGAGGGTGCCGGGGGGAAGCTGGCGCCGGTAGCTTAAAAAGAGCAGGAGCCCGAAGAGACCAAAGTTCCAGAGGGATTCGTACAAAAAAGTGGGATGGACACGCGATCCATCAGGCAGCTGCAGTTGTACCCACAGAGGGCTATCCGGAGGCAACACCTTTCCGTAGGCTTCGTTGTTGAAGAAGTTGCCCCAACGTCCGATCCCCTGACCAAGGCTGAGGGAGGGAACAAGGCAATCGGCTAGCAACCAAAAACTCAGCCGGTGCCGCCGGGCGAACAGGTAAAGCGCCGCACTGCCGCCGATCAAGGCACCGTGAATGGCAATGCCCCCCTGCCAGAGGGCCAAGATCTGCCACCAAGGGCCATCTCGATAGCGTTCCCACTCAAAGGCCACATAGTACAGGCGAGCAAGGGGCAGGGATCCAACCACCAACCACACCAGCAGATCAGGCATGGAACTGGGGGGAAGGCCACGCCGAGCTGCCAGATGGCGAGCCAGGAGCAAGCCCAACACCATTGCCAGGCCGATCAATAAGCCATACCAGCGCAGGCTGAGCGGCCCCCAACTAAACACAACCGGGCCGGGGGATTGTAAGACCAAAGTCATGACCGTGGGGACATTCCTGAGTAGATCCCTTTAGCCCACTCTACCCGCTCTGCAAGGCTATGCAGAAGACCTGCCCTCACCCCCAGCCCCTCTCCCAGAGGGAGAGGGGAGTTAGGAACCGAGGCAAGGTACGAGCTGACTGCAGTTGGAGGGAGAGGGATCCGCTCAGAGCAAGGCGACAATGTTAGAATGCAGGCTCGATTTTCCACCACGACTCCTGGGGGGGATGCGGGTTATGGCCCGGAAAGCCTCTGCTGTGAACACTGCTGATGACTCGGACAAATTGAAGTCAGAAAAACGCAAAGCCCTGGAGCAGGTGTTAAGCCAGATCGAGCGGAATTTCGGCAAAGGGGCAATCATGCGCCTGGGAGATGCCACCCAGATGCGGGTGGAGACCATACCCAGTGGGGCCATCACCCTCGACTTGGCCTTGGGCGGAGGTTACCCAAAAGGGCGGATTATCGAAGTCTTTGGGCCGGAATCTTCTGGGAAAACTTCAATTGCCCTACATGCCATCGCCGAAGTGCAAAAACAAGGGGGAACGGCAGCTTTTGTGGATGCGGAACATGCGCTGGATCCCACTTACGCAGCAGCTTTGGGGGTTGATATTCAAAACCTGTTGATCTCCCAGCCGGACACGGGGGAGGCCGCCCTGGAGATTGTCGATCAGTTGGTGCGCTCGGCAGCTGTGGATATCGTGGTGGTGGACTCGGTAGCAGCGTTGGTGCCCCGGGCTGAGATCGAAGGGGATATGGGAGATGCCCATGTGGGATTGCAGGCGCGCCTGATGAGCCAAGCGCTGCGCAAGATTGCCGGAAATGTCAGCAAAACCGGATCCATCGTTCTTTTCTTAAACCAATTGCGCTCCAAAATTGGCGGCATAGGCTATGGCCCCCAGGAGACCACCACCGGCGGCAATGCCCTTAAGTTTTATGCGTCGGTGCGGCTAGATATTCGCCGCGTTCAAACCCTGAAAAAAGGTGCGGAAGAATACGGGATCCGAGCGCGGGTCAAGGTGGTGAAAAACAAAGTTGCCCCCCCTTTCCGGCGGGCAGAATTTGACATCATTTTCGGCCAAGGGATCTCCAACATCGGCTGCATCATCGATCTGGCCGAGGAGATGGGCATTCTCAAGCGCCGCGGCTCTTGGTACAGCTACAAGGAGGAAAATGTTGCCCAAGGAAGGGACAATCTGGTTGTCTACTTGAAGGAAAACCCAGAGCTCCTAGCGGAGGTGGAAGCGGCTGTGCGGGAGAAACTTTCTGCGGGGGTGACGGTTTCCGCCAGCCGGCCGGCAGCGATGGAGGAGGGAGAGCAGGAAGAGAATGAGGATGCGGTCTTTGTAGAGGAAGAGTTCTGAGGGAGCAGCTAGCTGTTCAGGGAGCGCTTCCTGAGCGAGATCGCCGCTGGCGCAGGGCCTCGTAGAGCAACAACCCCCCCGTCATAGCGACGTTCAGAGATTCGACACCCTCGGCCATCGGGATCCGCACCTGGGCATCGGCCTGTTGGATAGTCGCTTCCCTCAGGCCAGCCCCTTCGTTGCCCAGGAGAAAAAGGGTAGGGCGGGTGAGATCTTGATCCCAGTAGCAGTTTGCTGTGGGGGAGAGGGTAGCAGCCAAGACTTGGATCCCGTGGCAACGGCAGCTCTGGATCCAGGCGGCTAGGTCGGGCACGACTTGGGGCGGACGGCGAAACCACTGGCCGGCAGAGGCCCGCAAGACTTTGGGGTTTTCGGGATCGACGCTGTCTGCGCTTAGCCAAAGGCCGTCGGCTCCTGCGGCGGCCACGACTCGGATTAGGGATCCCAAATTGCCTGGATCTTGCAGCGTTTCCACCACAAGGCCCAAACGTAACTTGGACAGGGGGGGAGAGGAAATCTGCCAACTGACGGCCACGGCCACAGCTCCTTCGGGAGACTCGGTGGTACAGAGCGCTGCCATGACTTCTGAGCTGACGGGTTGCCGCCGTAGGCCCTTGGGCAGATTGGCCAGCAATTGTGGGTAACGCTCAGCCCACTCAAGCGTGTAGCAGAGAGCCTGCAGGGGCCAGCCAACTCGCAGGGCTTCTTCGATGAGATGGGATCCCTCTACCAAAAAGGCGCCCTGTTCTCGCCGACCTTGGCTGCGGTGCAACTGCCGCAACTTGCGGATCCAGGGGTTTTTCGGGCTGGTCAGCAGTAAGGACTCCGTCCCGCTAACGCGATCA
>NZ_JANSHV010000110.1:0-9307 GCF_047461775.1 Synechococcus sp. R6-5 | reverse complement strand
GAGGGCCTCTTCGGCTTTTAGCTCCCCCCGAACCAGCTTGGAGAGGGTGTCTTGGCCGCCAGGGGTGTAGGTGATCTCGCGGGCGGCGCTGTTGAACACATTGCGGATGGGATCCCCTTTGCTGTCCACCAGTTCCAGCACCATCACATTGCGACCGGGCCTGAAGCCCTTCAGATAAAAAGACTCCCAGCGATCCAGCAGGCCAGATTGGCCGTTGAGGGTGTAGCGGATCCGCCAGTCCCGTGGCAAGTCACTCAACAGGCTCTCCCGCACCGGGGCATTGGCCAGCCAGAAATCCACCAAGATTGGCTCGGCCCCGTAGCTGCCTGTGGGGCGGTTGTAGGTGAGCAGGGGCAGTTGCGGCTGTGGTACGTACTCGGGGGTGGGAGCTAGCACGTGGAAGCTAACCTGGGCATAGGCTTCAGAGTTTTTGAAGCTCTCGTGCCAGGGTTTGCCGGCAAACACCCGCAGAGTATGGGATCCCGGCTCCAAATCCTTGAAAACGAGGGGAGCATCGGCATCGTAATGGGCGATGTAGGGACGGTTGTCCAGCACCACGTGCAGATGAGGGCCGAGACCCAATTGCGGATCTTGGAAAAGCGGATACCCTTGCACCGCGAAGCGAACGGTTACCTGCCGCTCTGACAACACCTCACCTGGCTTGGGGCTGAGGATCTGAACTTGCGGGCGACAGTACTGCAAATGGGCATCCAGCTTGGCAATCTCCGGGGGAACCGGCACGCGCTCTAGCTGGGGAAGCTGTTCCTGCGGGGGTTTAGGCGGGGATCCCCCACAAGAGGCCAAAACGAGGGCGGCCAACAGACAGATCCACCATCTCAACAACCCCCACCTTCTCAACCTGGCATTTCCCGCGTGTTCTTGCATGAGCCCTACATCCCAATGCTCTTTGTATCCTGCCGAGCCGCAGACAAGCCATCCCCACATTACCAGCATGTGTCCTTTGGGGAAGATCCCTTCCCCCGCCCTAGAATGGGATCAACTGGCCTGGCTCAAGCCGGGTCGGAGACACTTTTGAGGTCGTGTATGGCTCTGTTGGCGATAACAGCTCTTGCGGGCATGGATCTGGCCCAGTGGCAAGCTCTGCTCAACAACGTGGCGTTTGCCATTTCTCTGGGGGCCATGCTGTTTTACTGGGGTGGGGCAGCTTTTCCCCAGGTGCAGCTTTTGGCCGAATTGGGCCTAGCGGGGATGATCGGGGCAAACTTGACGATGGCCGCCCTGTTGACGGCCCGCTGGATCGATGCAGGCTACTTCCCCTTGAGTAATCTGTACGAGTCTTTGTTTTTCCTGGCCTGGGGGATCACCGCTTTGCACCTGCTGGCCCTCCACTGGAGCCGCAGCCGCTGGGTGGGGGTCATGACTGCCCCAGTTGTAACCGGGATCGTAGCCTTTGCTGCCTTGGTGCTGCCGGAAGATATGCAGGTAGCCCAGCCCCTCGTGCCGGCTTTGCAATCCAACTGGCTGATGATGCACGTGACTGTGATGTTGCTGGCCTACGCGGCGCTGCTGGTGGGATCCCTTCTCTCCATCAGCTTTCTCATCGTCACTCGCGGTCAGGAAGTGCATCTCAAGGGCAACTCCCTCGGCCTGCAATTTCGCCCTCCCCAACCCCAAACCCATCCCGAATGGGCGGAAGCCACCCTGCCTTCCCCGGCTTCAGAACTGGCCTACGCCGGCCTCCGCTCCCCCCGTCCTGCCCCCTCGTCGGCTGAACTCCCCCCCCAACCGGCCCCCGAAGGGATCCCCTGGCAACGGCTGAGCCTGGCAGAAATCTTGGACAACACCAGCTACCGGCTGATCGGGCTGGGCTTTCCCCTGTTGACCATCGGCATTATCGCCGGCGCCGTTTGGGCCAACGAAGCCTGGGGTACCTACTGGAGCTGGGATCCGAAAGAAACCTGGGCTTTAATTACCTGGTTGGTCTTCGCTGCCTATTTGCATGCCCGCATCACCAAAGGCTGGCAAGGCAGACGCCCCGCCCTCTTGGCCAGCTTGGGTTTTGGAGTGGTTTGGGTATGTTACCTGGGGGTCAACTTTCTGGGCAAAGGCTTACACAGCTATGGCTGGTTTTTCTAAGAAACCGATCCCCGTTTATGAGTATCCTGGTGCTGGCAAGCCGTAGTGGATCCCTCTCAAGAGGAGACAAGAGGAGAAAATTATGCGACTGTTCAACTACCTGATCCTGTTCTCGGCTCTCCTAGGAATCGCTCTCTTCGCCATGCAAAACGCCACCCCGGTCACGGTTACTTTTGCCCCTGGCGTCAGCATCGAAAGCCCTCTGGTGATGGAACTTCTGGCTGCTGCTGGGATTGGGGCCGCCCTCGCCTGGCTGTATAGCCTCTGGATGCGCGTACAGTTCAGCATCGAAGCCCGGGAAAAAAATCGGCAACTGCAGGAGAAGGAGGTCACCATCACCGAACTCAAGGAAATGGTGGTGGAGCTGGAAGCCAAAGTGAAGCAACTGCCTCCCAGCAAGCGTGCCGAACCCCAAGAGGACATCCAGGATGTGAAAGAAGTGGCCACCGAGGGATCCCCTGCCTAAAATCCCCAGGTTGACCCACAGGCCGTTGAGGTAGAATTGAACTTCTACTTGCCCCTCTCCCTAGCTCATACTTCCTATGCAGGTTATCCAAGAAAAACGCCCTGGCAGCCGGGTCGGTCTCAAAATCGTGGTAGAAGCCGACCGGGTGAAGCGCTCCTACGAAAAAACCTTGCGTCAACTGGAGCAGAATATCCAAATTCCGGGATTCCGCAAGGGCAAGGCCCCCCGCAACCTCGTTGTGCGGCAGGTGGGCCGCGAGCGCATCATGGCCAGTGCTGTGGATGACCTAATCAACGAGGCCATTCAACAGGCTTTCAAGGAAGCTCAGCTCACCCCCATCAGTCGGTTCGAGCTGGATGACGAGGTGGGGCAGCTCTTGGCTCAGTTCAACCCCGAGGCAGACTTCAGCTTCTCGGGATACGTTGAGGTGTACCCCGAAGCCCGCGTTGGCCAATACAAAGGGCTGACCGTTACGGCAACCCGTGTTGACGTCAAACCTGAGCAAATTGACCAGCTCATCGACCGATGGCGGGATCAGCGGGCCACCCTCTTGCCGGTAGAAGATCGGCCTGCTCAGTTGGGGGATGTGGTGGTGATCGATTTTGCAGCCCGCGATGCAGAAGGCAATCCCCTCGACGAGATGACCACCCAGGACTTCCAGCTGGAACTCAAGGAAGACAACTTCATCCCCGGTTTTGTGGCGGGCATCGTGGGCATGCAGCTCGACGAAACCAAGGAGATCGCAGCCACCTTCCCCGACGACTACTTCAGAAAAGAGTTGGCCGGGAAAACGGTTACCTTCATCGTCTCCCTGAAGGAGATCAAGGCCAAAGAGCTGCCCGAATTGGATGATGCCTTTGTGCAAGAGATCAGCAGCTTCCAAACGGTAGCCGAGTTGCGGGAACACCTGCAAAAGCGCCTTGAACAGGATGCCCTGAGACAATCCGAGGAGAACCTGGAAACCGCCATCCTCAACGCCATCTTGGAGACTACTGAGGTGGATTTGCCGGAAACCCTCATCGAACAAGAAACGACACAACTGCTGGCCCAGAGTCTCCAGGCCCTGCGGCAGGAAGGCATCAAGCCGGGGGAGCTCCGTAAGTTCTTGTCCGAGTTGCCTCCCGAAACCCTTAACCAGTTGAAAGAGCGCCACCGACCCGAAGCCATCGACCGGCTGCGGCGCACCTTGGCCCTGAGCGCCATCGTTCGGCAAGAGCAAATTGCCGTAGGTTCCACGGAGTTGGACGTGGAGGTGGAAGAGGTGATGGCGGCCTATGCCCAGCAAGGCCAAAAGCTGGATCGGGAACGAGTACGCCAAGCTGTCTATGAAGGCTTGCTGACCGACAAGGTGATGGCCTGGCTGAAGTCTCAGACCACGGTCAACTGGGTCGATAGCGAGGGGAATCCAACCCAGGCGCCCACTTCTTTGGCAGGCTCGGAGGAGAAGGTTGAAGTGCCAGAGGCCGAGTTTGAGGCCGATGAGCCAGAAGCAGAGGTATCTGGGATCCCTGAGGCAATTGAATCCTCATCAGAGACGGCTACGGGGGTGGAAACGGATGGAGAAGCTGCAGCTGCGGAAGCCGAGCCAGCTACAGAAAAGGCTGTAGAAGCATCCCCTTCTGAAACCGTCTCAGCCTCTGCGGCAGAGGCAACGCTCCCAGTTGAGGAGAAAGCGGCAGAGACCGCTACAGAGATCCCGGCAGCAGAAAAGCCCAAGCCGAGCAAAAAGGACAAAAAAGGCAAGTGAATGCGCTGGGGATTTTCTGGCTGAGGGCATTTCCTTCAAAAGCAAGGGGGCGCAGCCCCTAGTGTTCCAAGTCGCAAAAAATAGATATCTACCACTGCTGGCAGTGGCAAAGGGGAGCGTTTAGGGTTTATCCTATTCGCAACATCTGCAAGAGGGCAGGCTGCCATGAAGGGATTTGCGCGCGTACTTGGGGCTTGGGGGATCCTCACCCTGATCGCCGGGATCTCGCCCGGCAGCGCTGTGGGCCAATCGGCCTTGCCTCCTGTGCCCATCATGCCCTCGGATCCCCAAGGTTCGTTTCCCGATCCAGGGATCCCGGCAGCCCCTTCCCCTCCCCGTGAGCCGGTCGGGCTGGATCTCCGCCATCTGGTGGGATTGTTCATCAACGAGTCCTTGGGTGCAGGCAACCAAGCTGCCGCAGTTAGTTACAACGACCTCTACACCCGCCTGTTGGCCCGAAGCTACGGGGATCCCCGCCCCCCCATTGAGGTGGAGTACGAGTTCATTCAAGAGATCCTGCGGGAGTATGGGGATCCCGCCGATCGCTTCTGGGATCCGCAAGCTTTCAAGGACTTGCTCAACCGTCCCCGTCCTCCCGTACAAGCCCGCGGGATCGGCCCGCGCCAGGTTTATTTGGCTGTGCCGGATCTCACCCCGGCCACAGCTCAGCAAATCCGCCAAACCCTCTACACCCAAGACTACAGCCAGGGCATTGTCCTCGACCTGCGCGGCTCGGTGGGCTACGACCCCCAAGTGGTGGCCGATGTGGCGCGCCTATTTCTGCCCCGCTCCGTCCAGCCGCTGCTGATTACCGAAGACCGATTCGGGCAGCCCACCCTCTGGAACAGCGAAAATCTGCCCATTGCCGCCGGGATCCCGTTGGCCGTTCTCGTGGATGGTAACACCCGCCAGGGGGCCACCCTCTTGGCTGCCCAGTTGGGATCCAGCGGTAGCACCCTTATCTTGGGACAGCCCACCCAAGGCAGCGAGCGACAAACCCGCTTCTTTGCTCTCCCCTCCGGCGCGGCGGTGGAACTGGCCGTGGCCACCTGGAAGACAGGAGATGGTCGCTCTTTGGAGCGGGGTCTGGTGCCCTTGCAGACCGTGGAAGGAGATGACAATGCTTGGCTGAATGCCGGCCTGCAAGCGCTAGCCTTGCCCCCCCGGCGACCTGCCCTGCCCCCACGGCCTACAGTGCTGGTGCAAAAGGGTCGAGTCGGTCGCTTTGAGCTGGGCATGGATACCCGCAACGTGGATACCCACCTGCTGGGCAATGTCGATCAGATCCCAGCGGCCTCTGGAGCCAATGTGTTTCAGCCCAACAGCGACTTGAAGATCTTTTACCTACAAGACTACATCCTCTTCACCTACCGTCATCCGGGCATTGTGGATAGCTTTTTCGCCAACCGCATCTACACCACCCACCCGGAAGCCATGACCGGCGAAGGGATCCGCATCGGCTCCACCTATTCGGAAGTGATCGCCGTTTACGGCGGGCCCGGCGAGAACGGCTACAACGAGGTGGTACCCTATCCCAAGGGAAGCCGAGAATATCTGCGCGACGACCGCTACTACGTCAACTACGATGCCCTGGGCCTGGCCTTTGCCTTTGAGGTGGGATCCAACCAGGTCACGGCCATTGGCCTGTTCAAGCCGGGGAGCTGAAGGCGAGGGCAACTGGGGAATCTCTGTTGGCTTGCCAGAGGGTTCGGGGATCCCGCCCATCTCCACGTTGTCCCCTGCCGGAGAAAAGTTAATCGATTGTTAATCTTTTTGTCCTGATCTCTCAACATCGCCCGGAGCGATGCGGTAGATTAGTGCAGCAACCCCCGCAAAGGGGATTTTTTGTGCCATCTACGGACTGTAGGAGAAGCTCTTGGCAAACGTCGTGGTTGTCGGTGCCCAGTGGGGCGATGAAGGAAAAGGGAAGATCACCGACCTCCTCAGTGAAAAGGCCCATGTGGTCGTCCGCTATCAAGGTGGGGTGAATGCAGGGCATACCCTGGTGGTGGGGGGCCAAACCTTCAAGCTACACTTGATCCCCTCTGGCATTCTCTACCCCGACAAACGCTGCATCATCGCCAGCGGCACGGTGATCGATCCCGAGGTTCTGCTGGCCGAGATCGACCAACTGCATCAATTGGGCATTTCCACCGACAACCTGTTCATTGCCGAAACGGCCCACGTCACCCTGCCCTACCACCGGGTCATTGACATCGCAGAAGAGGAGCGGCGTGGCATTTACCGGCTGGGCACCACCGGCCGGGGCATTGGCCCCACCTATGCCGACAAGGCCGAGCGCATGGGCATTCGCGTCGTGGACTTGATGTACCCTGACCAGCTGCGGGAGCGCCTCAGTTGGGCCATTCCCTACAAAAATGTCTTGCTGGAAAAGATCTATAACTTGCCGCCCTTGGATCCCGAGCCAATTATCGAGCAATACCTGGCCTATGCCGAGCGGCTGCGCCCCTATGTTACCGACGCTGCTCTGCTTCTCACCCAAGCAATCGAAGATCGGGAGAACATCCTGTTTGAAGGGGCTCAGGGCACCCTGTTGGATCTCGACTACGGCACCTACCCCTACGTCACCTCCTCCCATCCCATTGCCGGTGGCGCTTGTATTGGCTGGGATCGGCCCCACCAGTATTGACCGGGTGATCGGGGTGGCCAAAGCCTATACCACCCGCGTTGGCGAAGGCCCTTTCCCCACCGAGCTCAAAGATGAGATCGGGGCGTACCTGGGGGCAACCGGTGCTGAATTCGGCACCACCACAGGGCGACAACGGCGCTGCGGCTGGTTTGACGGGGTAATTGGGCGCTACGCGGTGCGAATCAATGGCCTAGACTGCCTGGCCATCACCAAACTGGATGTGCTGGATGGCTTGGATGAGATCAAGGTGTGCGTGGCCTACGAGTACCAGGGGCGGGAAATTCGTCACTTTCCCAGCGATGCCCGGGTTTTCGCCCAGTGCAAACCCATCTACGAAACCCTGCCGGGCTGGAAATGTTCCACCAAAGATTGCCGCTCCATCCAAGACTTGCCCCCCGAAGCCCATGATTACCTGAAGTTTTTGGCACAGTTGATGCAGGTGCCGATTGCCATTGTTTCTCTGGGGGCCAGCCGCGACCAGACGATTATCGTCGAGGATCCCATCCACGGCCCCAAACGTGCCCTTCTCTACCCCAATGGTGGCAAGCGCGTCCACGCCCTCATGCCCGACTGAGTGGGCTCAAGAACAATTGGGAACAAGGGCAATCATAGGGCAATCATTAACAATGTAGTGATCAAATGCTCAGTAATGATCAATGTGAGTTAAGTTATGGTCATTTCAGGTTAGGGTGAAACGCCTAAGCTACGGAGAAAAGCCTTCCGGCCCTGTGCGTTCAACGTCTTAGGTGTGGATGCAGTGTCCTAGTTTATAGTCATTTAAGAGGGAATAAAACTGTTCCGTTGTCTTGCTTCCCAGCTCCTCACTGCCGAGCGAATAGGAAGCGTCTTAATCTAACTTGAAATGACTCTAATGGTTTGAGAAAAACAATATTGCCGCAGTTGGGCCAGTTCTACCTCACTGAGATCTTGCCACTGGCCAGGAGCAAGCCCCGCCAGAGAGAGGGGCCCCAGTCCAACCCGAACCAACCGCAAAGTTGGGATCCCAACAGCAGCAGTCATGCGGCGCACCTGACGATTGCGACCCTCCCGCAGCGTCAGTTCCAGCCAGGTGGTGGGGATGGAGCGGCGAAAGCGGATGGGGGGATCCCGTGGCGGCAGGGTGGGTTCCTCAGCCAAGACTTTGACCTGGGCCGGGCGCGTTTTTCGCCCTTGGATGATCAGCCCCTGTTGCAGCTGTTGCAGGGCTTGGGGGGTGGGGATCCCTTCCACCTGAACCCAGTAGATGCGCTCATGGCCGAACTTGGGATCGATCAAGCGGGCATTGAGGCGACCATCATCGGTCAGCAGGAGTAGCCCTTCGCTGTCGCGATCCAGTCGCCCCACCGGATAAACCCTGGGCACCGGGATAAAAGACTGGAGGGTGGGCCGTCCCTCTCGGTCGGTGAATTGGGTGAGCACGCCATAAGGCTTGTAGAACTTGAGATAGCGCATGACACACAAAACAACAAAACTGTGAACCCAACCTTTCCAATCTTTAAGATTTGGCAGAAAGATTTGGCAGAGCGGCTTCAACGGTAAGATCAAGCCTTAAGGAGCAATATCCCTCCATCGCCAGCAGCGTTTGACGGAGCTCAACCCATGACTATAGACAACAACTTACTCTGGGTTTTGGTTGGAACAGCAGGGCTCTCTCTCCTCAGCCTGGTGTACGTGCTGGTGGATGAGGGCAACAAACGTCGCCGCTACGAACAGCAAAAGGAAAAAGAAGCTGCTCAGCCACCTGCGGTTGTTCCTGCAGAAGAAGCCGGGATCCCAGCTGCACCTCCTCCTTCTGCTCCTGAACCTGTTGCTGCTCAGCCCGCTTCAGCGCCACACACTGCTGACGGGTTCCCAGAAGCGTCGCGTAGCGATGACGAGGAGCCAGAAACCTCCCCGGAAGCGGTTCGCGCCAGCAGGACAGAGTCCTTGCCCAGCCCTGAGGACTCTGCTCTCCTCAAGGAGCCGGATACAGGGCCTGACCCCGCAGAGGAAATGCCGAAAGATACCCCATAACAGTTTTTTTCGGTTCTGGGGAAGTTCTGGGGATAGATGGGATCCCCATCCCGCAAGAGGGGAGCTTCATGCCCTCATCAGGGTTTGCTCTCCGTAGCGCAGCATCATCTCCAAAGCCGCGAGACGGTTGCCCCAAACTTGAACTCGATAGGGGTTGCGCAGAGATTCCAGCCGCATCCAAGTGGCAAGATTGGTTTTCAAGTTGCCCAGTTGCTGACGGGCTTGTTCCAGGGCTTCCGGGGTGGGATCCGCTGCCAAGGCCGCCAGGGATCCCTGCACCCGCTCTATTTGCTCCATCCATTGGCTGTGCTGATACATTTACGCTGAACACTGC
>NZ_JANSHV010000109.1:0-27115 GCF_047461775.1 Synechococcus sp. R6-5 | reverse complement strand
ACCCCGCCAGAGGAGTCTCCACAGGCGTTAGTTCCCCCAGAGCTTGGGGTACATTTCAAACGGTAGCTGGGGTCTAGAAACATAAACCTAACCACCCGCTCTCTGCACACTCGCACAACTGCCTAGCGTTTGCACATCAGGTTGTAGAGAACTGTGCAGCAAAGTGAGGACTCCGTCCCACTATCGCGAACAGTCAATCGGCGATTAGAGACAGCCCTCTTCCTAGGAAGCGTTCTTTGGCTTATCGGCCCAGGGACTGCAGCCAGCCAATCAGGGTGGTACCAGACAGAGCTTCAAACAGGATCAGGGCAACAAAGCCGATCATTGCCAAACGCCCGTTCAAGCGCTCTGCATATTCGGTGAAGCCCACGCGGGGGGTGCTGTCCACATACATTTCCGGCTCGATGGCGTAGTTGTTCAGCCGACCACCTTCTTCGACGACGACGGAGCGATATCGGGTCATAGGGTTCTCCTCGTGCTTTCTTTCCCAGCGTAGCTCGCTTTGCGTAGGATTGTAAAGTTTTATTTACAACGTTGTTGACGCCCAATGTTCCGAGCTGCCGGGCAGAGTTCAACCAGGCCAGGAACAGCCTGTAAGCAGGGTTGTGGCTCTTGTCCCAGTACAGGGGAGCTGATAATAGCAAGGGGACTGGAGGACAACCATGTCGGTGCTGGAACAGTTAAATATGCTGCTGGATGGCCAGCCGGTGGCCAGCTTGGCGGTGCTGGAGCAGGGATCCCCGGCGGTGTCGTTGGTGCCTTTTGTGGTGCAGCGGGATCCCTTGCGCTTTGCCATTGTCATCAGCGATCTTTCTGGCCACACCCAGGCTTTGCGGGCAGATCCCCGTGCCAGCCTGCTCATCCACGAGCCGCCCACCCCAGGGGATCCCCGCAGTAACCACGCCCTGCCGCGGGTGATGGTGAGCGGAGAAGCCCAGTTTCTCAGCCGCGAAGAGGCGCAAGCGCAGGGGTTTGAGGCCCTTTATCGCGCCAAGTACGAGATTGCCGAGATGATCCTAAGTTTGGCGGATTTTCACTTCTGTCAGATCGTCCCCAAAACTGGTAGCTTCATCCAGGGGTTTGGCCAGGCATTCCGGCTGAGGGGCCCCAACCTGGATCAACTGGAGCACCTTGGTCGGGCGTAGATTATGAGAATTCCAAGGGCAGCCCGCGCCATCCTTGAGCCCAGGGAAGCTCTTGCTGCGCCGCTTCCTAGCTCCCCTCTTCTGGGGGGAGAGAATGGAGTCCTTTCTCAGGTTTTCGGGTGGGATCCCGGATCCAATCCAAAAGCAGCGGGTTGACCAGCTCGGGGGCTTCATCCTGGGGGCAATGGCCAACCCCCGGCAACGGGATGAACCCCACCACGCAAGGAAACTGTGCCAGGGCCCGCCCCAGAGCAATGGGTTCCCAGGGATCCGCTTCCCCCCACAAGATCAAGACGGGACAGGTGAGCTGAGGCAAGAGATCTTCAGCCAAAGGCCCCTGAGAATAGCGCACAAAGGCCAAAAAGACCTCTGCCGCCCCCGGCTCCAAAGCGGGTTTGAGCAAAAGCTGGATCAGCTCCTCGGTAACCGCTTCTTTGCGCCCGTAGGCTTGGAGGAGGATATTGCGAATGGCCCTAGCCTGGGCCACCTGAGCAAAGAAGAAACGACCAAAGGGGGGCCACCCCAGCAGGGATTGCAGCAAAGGGGTAAACTGGCGGCGCAGCCAGGAGACCTGGCCCCGTTTCCGCTCGTGCAATAGCCGCAGCGAGGGATCCAACATCGCCACCCCCAAAACCTGGACTGGATCCAGAACCGCCGCCTGCAAAGCCACAATGCAGCCAATCGAGTTGCCCACCAGGTAGGCCGGCTGGCCCACCACCTCTCGGACAAAGTCTGCCACCAAGGATCCCCAGGTCTCAAAGGTGTAGGGCAAAGGGGATCCCGGCAGGGGCTTGGCGGATCCCCCAAACCCCAACAAATCAATCGCATACACCTGACAGTGCTGCCCCAGCTCCGGCAAATTTTTCCGCCAATGGTCGCTGCTGGCCCCGAAGCCATGGATCAGCAACACGGCTGGGCCTGCGGATCCCGACTGTTGGTAGCGAATGGGCTGGTCACGCCAGAGCCAGCGATGCTCTGTGTTCGCGTTGGCGCTGCATGGCAACATGGGGGTGCAGTGTAGGTTTGAGTCAGCGTTGCGATCCTAACCGTTCGCGACAGCGGGACAAAGTCCTTGTGATCGGGGCAACTGAGAGTACTGGCGGAGGGTGGCCCCCTTCCACCCGTTGGCGCACTTGAATCGAGGAACAAGGATCGGCCTTCCTCTGAGTTGGGTGATCCCAAGGGGCACCACCAAGCGGCTACAACATCCCATCTCAAGCTTCCGGGAGAAAGTGGGGAATACTGGCAGTTGAGGGTTTTGCGGTGGGTCGGCTTTGGTTTGGCTAGTTGGCCTCAGCTTGTTTGGTAGCGCTTTTTGCCTCTTCTGGGGACAGTTGTTGGTGGGCAAGTTGCTGCTGCCACTGTGGGGGGGATCCCCCCTGGTGTGGAATACCTGCCTGGCCTTTTTTCAGGCCACCCTGCTTTTGGGCTACCTGTGGGCAGATCGGCTGGGGCGCGGCCTCAATCCCAGGATGGGGGTGCTGATCCACGGGATCTTGCTGCTGGTCGGGCTGAGGCTTCTGCCCTTTCAGCTGGGGATCCCCGGCCAACCGGAAGGATGGTGGCCCCCTCTCGCTCTGTTGGCAAACTTGACTTTGGGAGCTGGGGTGCCGCTGTTTCTCCTGTCGGCGACGACGCCGTTGCTGCAACGGGGGTTGGCGGCAAGAGGGGTCGCGGGGCAACGGGAGGCTTTGGATCCCTATTTTCTCTATGTGGCCAGCAATGCCGGCAGCTTGGGCGGGCTGCTGGGGTACCCGCTGGTGTTGGAGCCTCGTCTGTCTTTGGCTTGGCAAACTCTCCTGTGGACGGGATCCTACGCGCTGGTGGCAGCCCTGGTGCTGCTGAGCGGGGTGGGTCTGCTGCTCAGTCGCAACAGCGTTGCGGAGCAACAAGAACGCGGGGCAGATTCCCAGGGATCCAGCGCTGCTCTGGGGAATTGGGCTGTTTCCTGGCGAGAGCGTTGGCGCTGGGCGGGGCTGGCTTTTTTGCCGGCGGGCCTGTTGGTGGCGGTCACCACCTTGTTGACCACCGACGTGGCGGCGGTGCCCCTGTTGTGGGCCATCCCCCTGGGGATCTATCTGCTGACATTCATGCTGGCTTTCGGGGGGATCCACCCCAATAAGGGGGTTTTGGGAACGACAGCTCTTCTGGCCTGCGGGGCGGTGGGGACACAGGTCTTGGGCTGGGTGAGGCCGGGTTTTTTGCTTTTGCCGCTGCATCTGATCACCTTTGGGCTGGTGAGCTGGGGCTGCCACAGCCGGTTAGCTTGCCGTCGCCCGCCGGTGGAGCAGTTGACGCAGTTTTACCTGTGGCTGGCTTTGGGGGGGAGCTTAGGGGGAATGTTCTCTGCCCTCTTGGCACCGCAGGTGTTTGAGACAGTGCTGGAATATCCCCTGTTGCTGGGGATGTCGCTGGCAGTGCTGGGGGCGCAGGGGGGGCGGGTGGGCCTGTGGCTGGGGCTGGGGCTGCTCCTGCCTTTGCTGCTGTTGCACTTTCAACCGCAGGCGTTGCTGCAGGTGGGCGCTGGGGTGGGTTTGGCGTTGGGCTGGGCGGTGCTGGCGCTGTTGGTGTCAGGGGAGAGCCGTTCACAGCAGCAGAGCGGAGCCCCTGGCTGGCAGGCCAAGGTCGGTTGGGTGGGAGCAATGGCGGGGTTGGTTGTGCTGCTGGGGCAACCCTGGCTGCAGCCGGGACTGCAGGTGATCCACAGCGAGCGCAGCGCCTTCGGCCTCAACCGGATCGTGGAATACCAAACTGAGCAGGGATCCTTCCGCAGCCTTCTGCACGGCACCACTCTACACGGCAGCCAAAACTTGGATCCGGAAAAAGCGCTGGAGCCGCTGACCTATTTTTCTCGGTCTGGGCCGGTTGGGCAGGTGTTTGCGGCGTTCAGAGCCCAGACTGTGGATCCCATACCCGCCATTGCGGTGTTGGGGCTGGGGATCGGCACGTTGGCCGCCTATGCCGAGCCAGGGGATGAGTGGACGTTTTTCGAGTTGGATCCCACCGTGGTCGATTGGGCGAGCCGCTATTTTTCCTATCTCCGGTGGGCCCAGACGCGGGCGCAGGTGCAGGTCATCCTCGGTGATGCCCGGCTCAGCCTCAAGGGGATCCCAGAGGGCAGCTATGACCTGATGGTGATGGATGCCTTCAGCTCTGACGCAGTGCCGGTGCATTTGCTCACGCAAGAGGCTTTGGCCCTCTACCTCAGCAAGCTCAAGCCCCACGGCTGGCTGCTCTTCAACATCACCAACCGCCACCTCGACCTGGCCCCGCTGTTGGCCGGCCTGGCCGGATCCCTGCAGCTTCACGCTTGGCACCAAGACCACCGGGATCTCTCCCCTGAGCAACGCCAGGCGGGGCTGGCCCCTTCCCACTGGGTGCTGTTATCGCCGCGCGACGCTTCGACGACCGCCTCAGCAGGGCGGAGCCCTTTGGCCCAAAACTCTGGAGTCCTGCAGGAACTGGATCCCTGGCAGCCCCTTTTGCCCCAGGCCGGGGATCCCGTCTGGCGGGATGACTTTTCCAACCTGCTGCAGGTGATCCGCTGGCCTTGGATCCCTTTGCTAAAGGGTATCCAGATCCCCAGTTCTGGATAGGAATCCGGCTGCTATCGCTACGCGACCCTTCGGCGAATGCATTAGGGTTGGGGAGCAGAAAAGTTAAGGAAATCTTTACAACTCGAAGTTGGTATGAGTTATGATTGTTTGCAACGTAACTGATGTCTGCTCGGGAGTCCGGCCCATGTCTCCTCTACAAGCCCTCACTGGCAATCCTCAAACCACCATGGCTGAAACCTCTGCGGCTCGTTTCGTGGCAATCGGGGGCAGCTTGCGGCCCAATTCCCTGACGTACCAGGCGCTGGAGGTGGCGCGGCGAGAGTTTGAGAAGTTGGGGATCCCGTTGCACATCCTCGATCTGCGGCAGATGAAGTTGCCCTTTGTGGATGGCTCGGAGTCCTATGCGGATTATCCCGATGTGGCAGTCCTACGAGCAACCATGAAGCGGGCGGATGGGATCATCCTAGCCAGCCCGGAGTACCACGGCGGCATCAGCGGCAGCCTGAAAAATGCACTGGATCTGTTGAGCTTTGAGCAACTGGAGGGTAAGGTCTTTGGGTTGATCAGCGTTTTGGGCGGCGAGAGCAACAGCAATACCCTGAACCAGATGCGCTTGATTGTGCGTTGGGTGCATGGCTGGGTGATCCCAGAGCAAATCGCCATCGGTCGGGCTTGGAACGCTTTTGACGAGCAAGGCAATCTCAAAGACGAGAAGCTACAACAGCGCTTTCAACACTTTGTCCAGAGCTTGGTGACCCATACTCACAAGCTGCGCGGGATCCCAGTTGTGAAGCCTTCCTGAAATTACAGTCATTCCAAACTAGATCGAGACACTCTCCAAGCGTTCCGCGACCAACCCAAGGGAAGTTAGGAAGCCATGAAGGACGGCTGCAGACAGACTACACTGGGGCTGGGTGAGAGATGAAAACCAAATCTTTCACTGCGTCGAGGATGGGGCGAACGCCCGACGTCGAGAATCCCTGCCCCTTGGGGCGGAGAGTATGCCAAAGTTGTTCCAAACAGCAACAAGTCCGGGCTCTCTTCTTCTCACCTGTTGCCTCAGCGTTGCCCAGCAACAAATAAGGCTCAGATCCGACGGAGATCTGGCTGAGAGGGCATTGACTTGCAGAGGAACCCGCAGAATAGCTCCACACAGGTATGGTTCAGTCTGTTCCCCCTCATTCCGATAGAGCTGGGCCAATATCTCCCCTGGTGGCCCTGCAAGCAACCTTGCAGCAGATGCGGGAGCAGAGCGATGCCAACACCCTCGTTCAGCTCACGCTGGAGTATGTCAAGGCGGTGTTTGGGGCGCCGCTGGTCTGGCTGGCCTTTTACGATTATCAAAATCACCAGTTGGTGGGCCAGGGGGGAGTGACCCTTCTTGAGGATCAAACCCTACTGCGAGCGGTGCATCCTCTACAGCCGGGGGAGATCCTGGAGCAGGTGGTGATCGAGCAGCGACCGATCAGCCTGCCTGACCTCTCTCAGGAGCCGCGCATGGGCATTTGGCAGCGGGAGGCCAGGCGACTGGGCGGGATCCAGGGCTGTTTCATTTATCCCTTCTCGGCCTACGGCCCGCTGTCGCGAACGGCAGTAGGACGGCGGCGCTGCTTGGGGATCCTGATGTTGGGATCCCAAATGTGGGGGGTTACCACCCATGAGGACGAAAAGGCTCTCTTGGGAATTTTGCTGGGGCAGTTGGCAGCCTCTCTGCAGGAGTTGGAAAACGCTTGGCAGCAGCAGACCGAAAAGCGCCTTGAGGATCCGCTCCTGAGGTTGGGAACGGCGATGCGCCAGGCGGGATCCCTGCAGGAACGGGTCAGCTGGGTGAAGCAAGAGCTACAGTCTTTCCTGGGCGCCGTCCACATTCAGGTGTATTGGCACGAGCGCGGCCAGGGGCAGTTCGTCCCCCATGGAAGCGCCCCCAAAGCTGTTGGCAACAGCGGGGGGACGGAGTCCTCTCAGCCCCCTGTTCCCAAAGGGGCTAAAGTCGGAGCAGGGCCAACAGGGGAGGTCAGCCTTTCGCTGCGGGAATTGGGGGACATGTACTACACCCTCGCCGATGGTCAGGTGGTGGTGGGCGGCACAGGGACGACTCGCTCTGAGGTTCCCCCCAAGCTGATGCAGCAGTTGCGGGCCCAGGCCGTTTTGGCGGCCCCGATTTTGCTGGAAAAGGATCTGCTGGGGTTCATCTGGGTGCAATCGGATGTGCCCCGTACCTGGCAAGCCGCTGAGCGACAGTTGGTAGCTGCTGCCGCCAATGGGTTGGCCTTGGCTGCCCCCCTAGAAAATCTGGATCGCCGCATTCGCCAGTTGGCCGATGACCAAGAGTTTGTGCAACAGGTGGGCCGCTCGCTTTACAACCCGGCGGAGCTGCAACAGGCTCTCCAGCAAGCCGTTGTCGGCCTGGCCCAGCGCCTGAAAGTCGGTGCAGTGGCCGTGTTGACGGTGGATCCCGACAGCCCCATCCCCCGCCTCTTCTACGAGTACCGCAGGGAAGGCAAGCAGACTTTGCCACAGCAGCTCAGCCCTCTGAGCGACCAGGACTGGCAGGATCTCATGCGCAGCGAGGTGGTCGTGGCAGAAAACTACGACCAAGATCTGCGCCTGCTCTCTTGGCGGCAGGAACTGGCAGGGGTTCGTTCCTTGATGCTGACCCACACCGGGGTCGGCGGTACCGCCACCACACCTGTGGAAGGGCTGCTCTTGGTGTTGCATCCCCAGCTACGGGCCTGGAGCCGGGAAGAGCGGCAACTGCTGCGGGGGATTGCCCAACAGGTGGGGGTGATCCTGCGGCAAATTCGGTCAGAACAACGCCGGCAACGACAAGAGCAATTGCTCAAGGGCCTGATCGCCACTTGTTCAACCTTGCCAAACTTGGCCACCTTGTCAGATCTGTACACCACCACCGTCCGACAGACGGCCCAATTGCTGGGGATCCCTCTGGCGCTCATGGTTAGTTGGCAGCCGGGGGAGAGCCGGGCTCAGCTCCAGGGGCCTTTTACTACCGCTGCCGGGACGGAGACCGGCTCCACCGAGATCGACCTGCAAGATCCCCTACTGGCCTACGCGCTGCAGTCGGCAGAACCTCTGCCGCTCACCCAGGAGCAGATCCCCCCTGCCAGCCGCACTTGGCTCAGTCGCGTCAGCGGTGCGGAGCACTTTGCTACCGGCCTGGGATCCTGGCTGCTGGTGGCGCTGGGGGAGACAAACTCCTCGCAGGCGGGAGCTTTGGGAGTTTTGATCTTGGGGGCAGAAGCGGGCAAGGTTTGGGATCCCGACGAGCGGGCGGCTGTGATGTTGATCGCCCAGACCTGCGGCTGGACGGTGCGGCGCTTGCTCTGGATGCAAACTTTGCAAGAGCAGCAGGAGGTGCTCAGGGAGTTGAACTGGTACAAACACCGCCGCCTGATGGACATGCAGAATGCCCTTCTGGACAGCCTGCGCCGCCTGGGTCAGGTGCCGGAGATTCCCGGAGACGAAGCCACCCGCTGGCAAAAGGTGGTGGAGATCGGCAGAGGGCTGCGGGATCTGACCGTCTCCACAGGGCCGTTGTTGCAGTCGGAAACTTGGCAGGTGCAGCCGCAGTTGCGGTCGGTGCCCTTGGCAACCTTGGTGCGCAAAAGCCTACGCCGAGTGGAGGCCCTGACCCAAAAACGCAAGTTATGGCCGCGGGCCCATGGGGACATGAGCATTGCCGTCCAGGGGGATCCCGAACGACTGGAGATGGTGCTCTGGGAGGTGTTGACAGCCGCTATTTTGCGCAGCCCGGAAGGGGGGCGGCTGGATCTGTGGAGCCAAGCCAGCGTTCGCGATAGCGATGCGGAGCCCTTTGGCTATGCAGAGCTGCTGGTGGTGGATCAGGGCAGCTTCGACCCTCACCTGATGGCCGCCCTTCAGTTGGATCCGAACCAGGTGATCTACGCGGATCCTCTGCTCAAGTCGCCTCTATCGGTAAGTCCTGGTCTGGAACTCAGCCTGTGTCAACGGGTGGTGCAGCGGATGGGGGGCCAGCTCTCCTTTTACCTCTCTTCCGATGGGCGTTGTGTCTCTCGGCTGCTCCTGCCGATGGGCAGCGACGAGCCCCATCCCCCTGGGTAGGAAAAAGCTGTGTTGCCGGTCACCTTAGGGGGACAAGGTTCTGAGCAGCCAAAACAGGGGCAGTAGAGCCAGTAGGCCGCGATCCAGCCGCCGCAGTTGTAGGCGGTGCCAGCGCAGGGGATGGTCTGGGCCGGTCAGCCCACGGGCCTGCATTGCCATAGCCGTCTGTTCGGCACGCAGGAGCAAGTTTTCAAAAAAGCGCTCCACCAAGGCCAGCAGGGTTTGCATCCCGCCCCGGAAACTCAGGGATCCCCAGCGCACATCCCGAGTTCGCACCGCCCGCGCCAAGTTTTGCACCTCTTCCATCACCAAAGGCAGAAAGCGCAGCGCCAAGGTGAGGGTGAGAATTACTTCGGCAATCGGCCATCTCCAACGCTTGAGAGGCTGCAACCATTGGCCGATCCCCTCGGCAATTTCTTCGGGGGCCGTGGTCAACAGAAACAAATGGGTAGCGTAGAGCAACGTAAAAATGAGGGTGCCCAGCCGCAGCGCCACCGATAGAGAACGGCGGGAGACCTGAAAGGTTCGTCCCAATAGGGAAAACTGAACCAGGCGGTAGCGATAAGGAGTTTGCCAGGCACGGGTTTGCGCCCGCCAGGCACGGTCTGGGGATCCCTGTTCTACAGCCAAGTCGAAGTGCCCTGCACCGCTAACGGGAATCAGCCCATAGCCCACCACCTGCATATCCTGCCGTTGCGGCTGCGGGAAAACCCCCAACCCATCGGGGGCCAAGCTGGTGATCCCAAAGGTGAGCAGGCTCAGGGCCAGCACCAGGGAGAGTTGGCCTGACCAAACCCGGCGCGGCAGACGGGCCGCCACAGTTAGCAGCAGAAGAGCCACCACCACAGCCAAGCGCCAACCATTGCCGGCCAGAATGGGGCTGAGGAGAAAGCTAAGCAGCCAGGCCAGCTTGACTCGCGGATCCAGGCGATGTAGCCAGGTGCGAGGCTCTTCCAGATAAATCCCTAACGGGGCATTGCGCAGAATATCCACAACAGTTGAGAAGGAAGCAGGCTATACCCCCTGGTCGCGACAGCACTGCGGAGCAATAACGGCTGGCAGCAAGGGAGAGCTAGGGCCGTTCCACCAGACGGGTAGAGCCCGACTGGGCGGCGACCCATCCCCCCGGAGCCCCATCTCGCTCAATGCGCAGCCAGACGGGCACCTGTCCCTCCCCAGCCCGCACCTCCACCACCCGCAGCAGGGCTTGGCGTGGGGCTGTCCCGACAATGGCTCCCGTCAGGCTGGGTTGCTGGCGAATGTTGAGGCCATCGTTGGAGACCACCCGCACCTGTTGTACTCCTTGCCACTCCGCCAGAGGGCCGGTTAGCTCAGGCGGGGGAGTGAGTTCCGTCTGGCCGGGATTGTCGTTCGCGGAGGCGTCGCGTAGCGATATGTCAACCGGCGGCTGCTCAATTTGCACCTGGGGTTGCTCCAGCGGTGGTGCCGGCGGCGGCGTGAAGAGGCCCCGCAACATTTGCCAGATGACCAGCAGGGAGAGAATGCCCACACCGACCACCCCGGCCACTCGCGTCAGCGGTGCGAAGCCCACGGCGGGAAGGGCAGGACGCTTACGGAATCCCAAGCGGCTGCGGCGGTAACGTTCCACTTCCTGCATTCCGCTCACGCCAGCTCCCTCCCGCTGAGGGGAACGGTCTTGGGCGCGTTCGCGACAGCGGTGCGGAGCACTAGAACTCTCATCCGCAAGAGCAGAGACGCCTGCTTTGGGGGTGCTGCGGTAAGAGGGCAAATCCGAGAGGCGCGGGGGTTCTGGCACCCCCTGTTGCCAAGGGGCGGGTGGGCGGTACAATTCCTGGGTTGGCTCAGGACCCACCACGGCAGGCAAATGAGGTGGGGGATGGGGGGCTTGTTCGCGACAGCGGTGCGGAGCACTGGGAGAGAGCATCCCTGCCGGCGGGTCTTCGCGGCTGGGCATTTCGTCCAGGTAAGCTTGTACTTGGGGGTTGTCGAAGTAGGCTTGCAACGTCACTTGGGCGGCTTCCAGACTGCGGAACTCCGGGAACACCTCCTCCTGAAACCATTTTTCTGTGAAGCGGCACAGACCCGGCAGACGGTCGGGAGAACCGGCGGAGTGTTCTTCGATAAACTGCAAGGCCTCTACTTCTTGGGTGGAGCGCAGATGGGCGAGCGCGTCTTCGGTCTGCCCCAGCAACAGACTACAGATGGCCTGCTCCAGATGCACATCCTGCCGCTGCGCCAGACGAGCCAGGTAGCCGCGAGCACGCCGCACCAGAGCCGGGCGGTTTTCCAGATAACCTGCCGCCAGCAACACCTGCACGGCCAAGTAGGCGGCCACCATCGAGGGACGCTCAGCCTCCCGCTCGAACAACTCCTGCTGTTCTTTGAGGGTGAGGTGGCGACGTACCCGTTGGATAAAGCGCAGGAAATCTTCGGTGCTGAGGCCAGAGCCATCTTGCCCCATCCCCTCGATGCCGCCCCGTTCGTCCAGCATGGCTTTGAGGAGAGCCAGTCCCTGCTGCCGCTCCCCATTCGCATCAGCGGTGCGGAGCACAAGAGTCTCTCTTCCGGCTGGGGCGGGAGCATGGGCCTCGTGGCTGAGGAGTTGCAAAATGCGATAGGGGCGCAGCTTGCCCAAATCGATGCGGATCTCCGCTTGCATCTGCGGAAAGGCCTGGCACTCCTCCAGCTCCGCCAAGCCCGCCTGTAAAGAACGCGCCGCCTCTTCGTAGGATCCCTGTTGCCAGGCTTCTCGACCCAGTTCCAGACGAGCGATGGCCCGCGCCAAAATGGCATCGGAACGAGCAGGGTGGCCCTGCTCCAACAGGTGTTGAGCCAAGTCCAACGCAGCCTGGTACTCTCCGGCTTCGCAATACAAGCACAGCACTCCCGGTAGGTGCGCCTCCTCCACCGTCAAGGTGGGATCCGTTGGCATGAGGTGTTCGTCGTAGTTTCGCCGTGCCTCGGGGTTCAGCAGCACAGAAGCCGCCTCTTGGATCATCTGGGCGCGAGCTTCCACGGCCTGTGGCGAGAACCCCGACAGCCAGGAGCGCTCGCCCGGCTTGAGATCGATTCGCTCCCGGTATGCCTGCTCAATCTGATGCTCATCTGCCCGTGCCGACAGCATCAAAACCCGATAATAGTCGAGGGGCACCCGCACCGTCATGGTTTTTGTCCGCGCTCTCCTGTTCGTGCCAGCGGGACGGAGTCCTTGGACAACTTACCCGCATCGACTTAACTGTAGTCCTTTTCGTGGGTAAAAGGGATCCCCCCTCGGGAATCGCTGCTCCGCCCCTACCAGTTCCAGCTACCCGGCTCTCCTTTGAAAGGGCCTACGACCTTTGAGGTGATCCAACCGCCGTAGAAATCTCCGGGTTGAGGCCGGACTCGTTCTCCACCTACCCGGCACTCCTGCACACGGCCTGGATAAAAGGCAAGGTAGTCGCGGATGGGCAAAAACGCCGGGCTGGGATCCGGATAGCTCCAGGCGGCATCTACGGCTGTTTGGGATCCGACCTGAACTGTCCAGTAGCAGGCAGCCCCTTTGAACTCACAGAAAGAGGTGCGAGAGCTGGGGCGGAGATACTGCAGTCGAACGTCGGTGGGGGGAATGTAGTAGGTGGGCGGGTGGCTGGTTTCCAGGACGCGGTAGCAACGGCGGCTTTGGGCAATGAGCTCGCCATTGAAGAGAACTTCCACCAGTTCTGTGGTGGGCTCCAGACGAGGTGGGCGCGGATAGTCCCAGACAGATTCTTGTCCTGGATGGGGAGAAATCGGTTGGGGAGACATGGGTCAATATCTTCAATATCTAAAGCAGACGGGTGGCCTCTACCAGTTTGGCGTACTGGATCAGCAGCAAAGACTGTTGCTCCGGCAAAGGCTGAATAACTCCCTGCTGCTGCAGACGGCTTAGCACCGCCGTGGCTGTCTCTCGGCTAACCTGGCTGAGATCGGCCAAATCCTGGGGGGGAGGGTAGACAATGCGCATCCCCTGGGCGGTCTTCTCGCCAAAAGCTTCCGCCAGTTGCACCAGTGTATGCACCACCCGCACCGGGGGGCTCTGCTGGTCGAGATCCGCCTGCAAGTTGGCCAGGCGCAGGCGACGGGAGAGGCTGCAGGCCAGTTGGTAGCACAGTTGCGGCTCCTGCAGCATCAGTGCTTTGAAGGTTGCCGCCGGGATCCCGGCCACCCGCAGCGGGGTTAGGGCCAGCACATCTCGGGAGCGGGGAGCTTCGTCCAGTACCGCCATTTCCCCCACCCAAGCGCCCGGCCCCAGCAAGGCAAGGGTTTTGGTGCTGTCTTGCGCCCGCAAAGCCCGCCGCACCTTAGCCCAACCGGCGAGGATCAGATAAACTACGCTGCCCCAGGCATCTTGCATGAAGAGGGCCTGTCCCGCCGGGATATCCCGCAGCTTGACCTGGGATCCCAACCATTGCAAGGACGTCGCCGAAAGTTCGGCCAACATTGGCACCGCCTTGAGCTCGGAGAGAAGGGCAACAGGAGCATCGGAAGCCATGGCGGGTCGGACGTTTCACCATACCGCAAGCCCACTGTAGCCCAGTTACCAACTCAAGAGCTATCCTGCAATCCACCACCCCGCCATGTGCGCCAAGATCTAGTGAGGAGGTGGTCTTGCTGTGGAGTCTTGCCGGTATGGCCCTCAGAGCCTCTAGAGCTACCCTGCGGTTGAGGGTGGGGGGAACCCAAACTCTGCCATTTCGTCTGGGCAACAGAGGTTCTGTCTGGGAGGGGATCCCTCCGCTGTTGCTGTTGTTACAACCTATGGATGCCTATGGATGCTGCCCTCAGCGACATCAGTGGCCAGCGCTGGTCCGTCTTGGTGAAGAACGTGCCTGTGCGGCCCGAAAAGCTCGCTGATGCGGATCTGGTGCTGATCTGTCAGCAGGGATCCCAGCCCCATCGGGAGGCTTTTGCCGAGCTGATGCGTCGCCATCAGGCCCATGTGGACAAGGTGCTCTACCATCTTGCTCCCGACTGGCACGACCGGCATGATTTGGCCCAGGAAGTTTGGATCCGGGCCTACCGCCACCTGAAACGCCTACAGGAGCCGGCAAAATTTCGCAGCTGGCTGGGGCGGATCGCCACCAACCTGTTTTACGACGAGCTGCGCAAGCGCAAACGACAGCAGCAGCCCCTTTCTCTGGATGCGCCGATTCAGATGCGGGATAGCGAGATGGAGTGGGAGCTGCCCAGCGAGAGCCCCAGTCCCCATGAGCACCTCGCCACCTGCGAGTTCTACGAGCGATTGCACCAAGCCGTCCGCGACTTGCCGCAGGCCTTTCGCCAGACAATCCTGCTGCGGGAAATTCAGGGAATGGCTTATGAGGAAATTGCCGAGATCACAGGGGTGTCTTTGGGCACTGTTAAGTCTCGCATTGCGCGCGCCCGCGCCCGCCTACAATCCACCCTAAAACCCTACCTTAATGGTGAATGACCATGGTTCGCGGCAACCCCAACCCCGACCCCAGGGATCCCCAGCAAGAGCTGCCGGTGGTGGATGAGCGCTTTGAACAGTTGAGCGCCTACCTGGACGGGGAATTGTCGTCCCAGGAAGCGCGGCAGGTGGAAGATTGGCTGGCCAGCGATCCCCAAGCGCGGCAACTGTACAGCCAACTGGCAGCTCTGCAGGCCGGTTTGGCCAATCTCAAGGCCCCAACCTTGAACTCCACCCAGACGGAGCTGTTGATCAGCCGTGTGTTCGCTGAGCTGGATCGGCGGCCAATGCTCGACCTGGGCTGGCGGCGACGCAAGGGCACCCCTTGGGGACGGGTGGCAGCGGCTGTAGTGGCCTTGGCAGGGGCGGGCTGGGTGGGATGGCGTTGGTCTCATCCCCAGCCTTTGGTATCGCTGGAAGATCCGCCGGTGCGCGTGGCCATCGTGCCTGCCTCTGCTCGTGTTGCCCAACGCTATCTTTTCGAGCCGGGGCAAAAGCAAGATGCCTACTCGATTTTGTTTGAGACAATCCCCAACCGTGGATCTCGCCCCGCCAACGCGACCAGGGCCGAGGTGGGCTGGGAATGACCTGAGCAGGCTTGAGAAAGACTGAGGAGCGCAGGGTGGAAAAAGCAGTTCGCTGGGCTTGTGGGCTAGGAGTCTGCCTTTGGCTATGCAGTCTGGGATCCCTGTCGGCCCAGGCAGATCCCAGCGGTAGCCATCTGGCAACGCCGTCCGCGCCGGCGGGACGGAGTCCGAAGCAGTTGCACTCCTCTCCCAGTGGACAGGAGCCCGCCCCCCAACCCACGAACCTGCCTTCGCCCGGATCCCGTCTCACCCCTGCCCCCGATCAAAACCAATGGGCCCCTCCCAAGACGGAGCTATCGCCCTTTCCGGACTTCCCCCTTCTCAAGGAGTTGGATCCGCCCCCGCCAAGCTTGGCCGACCTGGGCATCCATTGGGATCGCTTGGCCCTGCTGCCGGATCCCGAGCTGGCAGAGGAAATGGATGTGGAGTTCAGCCGCCGTCTAGCCCGCCTAAACCGGCAAATTGCCAACCAACAAGAGCGCCTCTACCGCCTTTTGCAAACCTGGGACTCCGACGAGGCCGATATCCGCCAAATTCAGGCCCAACTGAGCCAGTTGCGGACAGAACGGGATCGCCTAGCTCTGGAACACCTGTTGATGCTGCGGCAGTTGCAAGAGAACTTCGCCCTACCTCTACCCGACCGCTCGGCTGCCAGCTCTCCCTGAGGAGTCCTTGGGTTCGGGTTATGATTGAGCAAGGGCAGACGCAACCCCCAACGGAGCTGAGCGATGGCCAAAGTGCCCAGCAACCCAGACATTGAGCAATTAGCTGCTGCCATTGGTAAAGAAGTTTACATCGATGTGGCCCGCTGGCATCTTTACCTGCGCGATGCCCACCTGCATACCCTTTTGGCGGAGCGACTGGCACCCCAGGTGATGGCAGGCAAGGTGGATGAGGACGCCGTCACAGAGATCTTGCAAGGGATCCCGGTGAAAGTGGGGGGTGGGCGCAAAGAATTGCCCCTGGCCGATCTCCTGCCGATGCAAAGCCTGCTTAACCTGCTGGACGTGCTGGAGGAGTTCAGCCGCAAATGGGCCCAATAGAGACCAATAGAGAAAGGTAGAGCGGTGCATCATCAGTCTAAACCTATGCGGCCTGGCCCCTGGCTCAAGCTCGGCAGCCTTATTCCGCTGCTCTGGCTGTTGTCGGCCTGTCAGGGAACCGAGTGGGGAGAACGGCTGGAGCGCGCTGTACGCCCAGTAGGTCTGCCCACAGCCCAACCTGAGCTGCCGGCATCTCCCTCGCCTCAACCTTTGCCGGGATCCATCCCACCCTCTATCTCGATCCCCACTGCTCCCGCCCCCTCTTCACCTCTGCCCAGCCAGGACAGCAGCCGCTTTGCAGACCTGGAGCCGGGATCTCTGGTGGCCCGTTCGGTGGGATACCTGGATCGGTTGGGAGTTTTTGCCGATATCTCCAGCAGCGAATTTCAGCCGCAGCGCAGCGTTCGTCGCGGAGAATTTGCCCGTTGGCTGGTGTTGGCCAACAACGCCATCCACGCCGATGAGCCCAGCCGGCAAATCCGCCTGGGATCCCCCTCGGAACGCCCCCTCTTTTTGGATGTGCCGGAAGAGGATCCCAACTTTCGCTACATTCAAGCCCTGGGAGCTGCCGGCATAATTGCCGGAGATGCCAATCGAGAGTTTCGCCCCAACAGCCTGCTGTCGCGGGCAGAGTTGATCCGCATGAAGGTGCCTCTGGACTTACCTCCCGGCCAGATCAAGGGATCCCGAGCAGAGCTGGAAGAGCGCTGGGGGTTTACCGATGCGGCGCAAATTCCTCCTGAGGTTGTTCCTGCTCTGGTAGCGGATCGCAGTCTGGAGAATGCCTCCACCGTGCTGCGCACCTTTGGCCCCATCCGCACCTTCAACCCCTTCGAGCCGGTCAGCCGCGGGGAAGCTGCCATTGCCTTATCGGCTTTTGGGGAACGAACAGCCCAAGACGCCCTACCCCAGCCGCCAGCCCTGCCAGACCCAACCCCTGAGCCTCAGCCTTCTCCCCCTGCCGCAGAACCGGAGCAGACGGCTTCTCCCGAGCCGGATCCCAACCCTGCCTCTCCCTCGAATGCCGTTGATGAGCCCTCTGCGCCGGCCCGCCCCCGTTCCTCGGAAGTTGCCCCAGGGGAGGGCAGGATCGTTACCCCACGCCAAACCCAACCCTGAGGTGAGAGGGATCCCATTGGCGTATGCTGTTGGGCTCTGTCAGCAGATAGAACGCCTCAGAACCCCAGCAGGGATCCCTGCTACGGCTCTTACAAGGAGCAAAAGGAGCCATAACAATAAAAACTATCCCTAACTCCCTTCGGGAGAGGGGCTGTACAGCGCAGAGGACTTCCGCCCCCATTCCCCAGGCGGCTCTAGCTCTTGCCAGTCCCCTGAGCGCCCCTCTGCTGGGGAAAACCCTTGCCGCCCATAGCCTATAGAATGGGGGAAGCCAGCCTTGGAAAACCTGCAGGGATCCCAACTGTGTCCGCCATTGTTCCTGAAATCCGTTCTGCCGATCTGCTGCGCTACACCGTGATTGGGTCGCGGCGGCCCAGCGTGTACTTTTGGGCGGTGGCGCTGACGGGGGGAGGGCTGGGCTTTACCTTGGCCGGCCTTTCCAGCTATCTCCACCGCAATTTGCTCCCCTTTTCCGACCCCGCCAGCCTGGTGTTCATTCCCCAGGGCATTGCCATGCTCTTCTACGGCGTGCTCGGCTTCCTGGCAGGGTTGTACCAATGGCTGAGCCTGTACTGGAACTTGGGAGGCGGCTACAACGAGTTCGACCGGCGCACGCAAAAGATAACGCTGGTGCGCCAGGGCTTTCCGGGCAAAAACCGTGAAGTCCGCCTGGAGTATGACTTTGCCGATGTGCAAAGCTTACGGGTGGAGCTGAGAGAGGGGCTTAACCCCCGCCGAGCCATTTACTTGCGGGTGAAAGGACGTGGTGACATCCCCCTCACCGGAGTGGGCCAGCCTCCCCCCCTGATGGAGATCGAAAACCAAGCAGCCGAGATCGCCCGCTTTCTCAACGTCAGCTTAGAGGGCATTTGATTCCCTGGGGCATCATGCGCTGTGATCGCACCCTGATGGCCGCGTGAGGGATGTGTGCCCTACTACGAATGGGTGACCAACTACATTGCTGTAATCGGTGGGCGCTAATGCGGAGGCCTTGAAGAGATCCCGGATCCCTTTGGGGTGGGGAGACCCTCTTCTGGATTAGAGTCCTTTCAAATTAGTTCAAATTAGATTGAGACTAGGTTGAGACGCTCCCCAGGTGTTTCGCGCTGCAGCCCTTCTTCCAGAGGGAGAAATGACCATATCTGCACAACTGAAGCGCGCGCTGCCGAGCGTCGCTTTTTAAAACCTCGGGATGGAGAGCATCTCAAAAACTAGCCTTCGCCAGCTTGAGAAGAGGAACCCAGGGATCCCTTGACTGCCACCTGAAGTCTTGCCGACTCTGGAAGGAAGGCTTGTGCGGCTGGGAACCCCAAGAACGGGCTTTGCTCCACTGCCTGGATGGAGAGGGTAAAGAGGGGATTGGAGAGGATCCCGGCAAAGATGGTAGCCACCAAAGTGAACACCAAGCCCACCCGCAGAGCCTGCATGCCTTCCGCCTGCCAGTTGGTCTCAGGGTAATTTTGCACTGAAACCGACATCTCTTGCGGCTCTTTCACCACGATGGTTTTCACCACCCGCACGTAGTAGTAGATGGAGATGACGCTGGTGACCAACCCCACCAACACTAGGGTATAGGCCCCTGCCTGCCAACCGGCCCAGAACAGGTACAACTTGCCGAAGAAGCCCGCCAGAGGGGGCAACCCACCCAACGAAAGCAGACAAATGCTCAAGCAAAGGGTGAGGAAGGGATCCTTTTGGTAGAGGCCGCTGTACTCGCTAATTTCATCGGTGCCGGTCTTCAGGCTGAACAGGGTGATGCACAAAAAGGCCCCCAAGTTCATGACCAAATAGACCATCAAGTAGAAGATCAAGCTGGCATAGCCGGCCTCAGTGCCCGCCACCAAGCCGATCAAAACAAAGCCCGCCTGTCCAATGGAAGAATAGGCCAGCAGCCGTTTGAGGCGGGTTTGGGCAATGGCCACCACATTCCCCAGCACCATGGTCAAAATGGCCAGCACCGAGAGCACCGCCCGCCACTCTTCCGTCATGGCCGGAAATACGGTGGCCAGAAAGCGCACCGCCAAGGCAAAGCCTGCTGCTTTGGATCCCACTGACAAAAAGGCCACCACCGGCGTTGGGGATCCCTCGTAGACATCAGGAGTCCACTGGTGGAAGGGCACCGCCGCCAACTTAAACCCGATACCACCAATGCAGAGGACCAAAGCGATGATCCCTGCCAAACCGGCATCCCCCATGGATGAGGCGATGGCTTCCAGCTTCGTTTGCCCACCCGAAAGGCCGTAGAGCAGCGACATGCCGTAGAGAAAAATGGCTGTGCTGCTGGCCCCGATCAAGAGATATTTCAGGGCTGCCTCCGAAGAACGGGGATCCCGCTTGGTATAGCCGGCCATCAAGTAGCTGGCGATGCCCAGGGTTTCCAGAGATACAAACACTAGGATCAAGTCCGTCGCCCCGGAGAGGAACATGCCCCCCAAGGTGGCCGTGAGCAGCAACACATAAAACTCGCCTGTGGGCGCTCCGGACTGAGAGATGTAGCGCTCCGCCATCATCACGGTCAGTACCGCCGTCCCCACCACCAGGCCACGGAAGAGAATGCTGATGGGATCCGCTGCAAAGCTGCCCAAGAAGCTCTCCAACTGGGGCTGCTGCCACTGCAACACCAAGGTCACCAAAGCCCCAATCAAGCCAAAGATGGAGAGGGCCGGAAGACTTTTGCGTGCCGCCGACCCGCCGATTAAATCCACCACCAAGACGAGCAAGAGGGTGAGGGTAACCACCACTTCCGGCCAAATGGCACCGGCATACAGGTTTCCGGTTGGGGCAAAGACATCCATAGGGGAAGACATGAAGACAGATGAAGGGGATCCACAGCCAGCATACCGCGATTTCTGGTCTCTCTCCCCGCTTCCGGCATCTCTTCTCCCAATCGTCTCCATCAGCGCTCTCAATCTACAGGCTCAGTAGAGCTTGGCGCTGGAGGTGAGCACCAACTTCAGGCGGGCGTGGATCAGATCCAAGTCCGCCAGCCCCAGGTCGATCTCCCCATCGATGACGATGCCGGTGTGGATCAGGCGATCCAAGAGTTCCAGCAGGGATCCCTCGCGGTGGGGTTGTCCGGGGTAGTAGTCCCCCTGGCGGGGCAGGAGGGTGCCCAGATCTCCGAGATCCAGGTTTAAATCCGCCGGGTCAATCTCCAACAGGCTGCAGATGTGTCGAATTTGCTCCCGCAGGGCCTGTAGGCTGCTGCCGGCCCGCTCAATCTGCTCTGCAGAAAGGCGCTCAGCCTCCATTTGCCGCACCACCTGCGCCTCCATCAACTGCCGCAACAGCTCCACCAAGGTCAGCACCAGAGAGGCCAAACCGGCTTCCGGGCGTTTCCGGCCAGGGGTGGGCCGAGCCTGGCTCAAGTCTTCCCAGCTGGCGGGACTGATAGAAAAGCGCGGCGGGGGAGAAGGGGCAATCCAACGGTCAAAGGGCTGGCAAAGCTGTTCCAGGCTGAGCAAATGGAGACGGGGATCCCGCGCGACTTCTTCCCTTTCCTCTGGTAGGTTGTAGCCCCAGTCGGCCAAAAACAAGAGAACCTGCTCCAGCTCCGGCACCCTCTGCACCTGGCGCAGCGTTTGCAGGCGATCCTCCACAAACCACAGCTCCTCAGCCGGCAGTTGGGCGGCAGCCAGTAGCCGCTGTAAAGTGGTGGCCTTGGGGGCGCGCACCTCCTTGCCCAGAATGCGGTGGCGTGGCAGTTGGATCCCTGCTCGACCCAAGAGCTGCTGGATGAACCGTCCCTCTTTGGTGCTGAGGATGGCCAAGCGCGGCTCCCCTGCAGCCTGAACCTGGCGTAGCCAAGCCGCCACCCCCGGATAAAAGCGGTGTAGCCCCAGCCACCCCTGCAGATCCTCTTCAATCCAACGATCCCGCACCCGATCCAACGCTTGGATTAGAGAGAGGGCAGGGATCCCTGACTGCTGCAACAACTGCTGACGCCAGCCCGGCCAGTCTTGGCGCAAGTCCTCCTCCCGGATCCCTTCCTGTAGCCCCCACAACAACAGAGGCATCTCCCAGCCGGTCTCGATCAGCGGGCGCAGACGGTCAAAAGCAGGACGCAGCGGCTCTAGCTGAGCAGGAGCCAAGCCCCACACCTGAGCACAAACGCGGCAGGAAGAGGCAAAATACTCCGCCCGCCCATCGCAGAGCACACCATCAAAATCCAGAACCAGAATGCGGGGGGACATTCGCCGGGGCCTAGCGAACTCCATACCTGAGTCCCCCTGAGGGCAAGTTGCAAAAATGGGGCCAGAGGCCAAGTTAATTTAACCAAACTGTTCCACCCGATTGGCCCAACCTAATTGGATTCCAAGATGCGAACCGACTTGATCTCCACCGGTTTCAGGGGGCGATCCTGAGGGCCGGTGGGCGCAGTTGCAATTTTATCCAACACATCCTCTCCCTCGATCAATTGCCCAAAGATCGTGTAGTTGGGCGGCAGCGGGTAGTCGGCATGCATGATGAAGAACTGGCTGCCGTTGGTGTTGGGGCCAGCATTGGCCATCGCCAAAGTGCCGCGGCTGTAGGGACGTTGCACCGGCTCATCGGGAAAGCGGTACCCCGGCCCACCCCGCCCTGTACCCGTGGGATCCCCACCTTGGATCATGAAGCCCCGAATCACGCGGTGAAAGATGATGCCATCGTAAAAGTGATCGTTGGCCAGAAAGACGAAATTGTTCACGGCCAGGGGAGCTTCCTGAGGAAACAGCTCCAGAACCATTGTGCCGGCGGTGGTCTCCATCGTGGCCGTGTAGGACTTGGCCGGGTCGATCACCATCGGGGGGGGATTGTTGTAGGTTTTCACGGGTTTGCCCAAGTGTTGTGCCAGGAGCAAATCGCGAGAAGAATGCAGGCGGGCCAAAACAGGGAGAGCACTCAACCCCACCCAAAGCACCACCATCAGCACAGCTAACTTCACCAGGCTGGCCAACTTAGATCGCGCACGCACAATTCTTGCAGGAAAGCTCCATCCCCATCGTACCAGGATTCTGTCCGAGCTTAATCTTCCCCGGACTTGGATGGAGACTTGGCTCGCCGCACCAGCCAATAACTTACCGAGAGGGCCAACGTCGCTGCCCCCAAGCCAATGAGCTCCAACCCCCCCAGCTTCTCGAAATCGAAAATGATGATCTTGCGGGCCACCGCGATCAAAGAGGTGACGATTACCAACTCCACCTGTACCACTTGCTTTTGCAAGTAGGCGGTGATGTTCTCTAGAATTTCCAGCGCAATCAAAATATTTAAAAAGAGGCCGAAGATCTCGATTAAAGTGGTGGAGAAAAACCCAGTTGGCTCGGTCAACAAATCTGCCACCAAGAACCGGGCCAAGTCCACCACTGCTACTACGATTAGCCCGATCATCAAAATTGACAGTAGCTTCGAGATCAGGCTTTCCAGGCGGGTGATGGCCCGCAAAAAGGGATCCTCCTCTTCTGTCTCGTGGGGATTGTGCAACAGCCACTTGAGAAACCGCATCGCCAACCCCGACAGATCCAAACCCTTATGTCCTGATCCTGAGACAACATTATCCGTCCCAACCGTCTTGCCGGGAAGCAGGCAGGGATCCCTTGGGGCGATGATTGCGACACCGCTCAGAACAGTATTTCACCTCCGACCAACAGTCGGCCCACTTTTTGCGCCAGGTGAAGGGTCGCTGACAGGTGAGACAAATCTTGCTGGGCAAATCCGATTTCTTCCGTTGGCGTGGCATGGTGCACTGCAAAACAAGGTCAACTCTGTAGTCAGTTTAACAATCCTACCGGATGCTGACCGTTACCATCACGGGGGTGCTTGGCCTGCGCCCCACCTTAGCAAAAGCTAAATTCTGAACCTTCTGAGAAGAGAAACCGAGTAGCCTCTTGAAATCCGGCGAGATCTCTGCCCTGTGTCTGCAGGGAGCTGGGTTTGCTGAAGGGTCAACCGGTTCTGTCCTGTATCCAAGCAAAGTTTCCAACATCCGCTTGTGGATGTGAGTTTGTATGAAGTCTCAACCGAATGGGATGGATGTAGCTGTTCAGAATTGTCCCCCCCCACCGAAACGGGTTGAGGTACGGCTCAGCAAACCCGGCAGCCGGGCAACTCAAGCCTCGCTGTCGGAGGACTCAGTGGGCGTATTTTTGCGGGAAATGGCTCGCTACCCACTCCTCAATGCCGAGCAGGAAGTGAAATTGGGACGGCTGATTGCAGAGGGGGGAGCCGCCGGGGAACGGGCGAAACGGGAATTGGTTAGGGCCAACCTGCGCCTGGTGGTCTCGATTGCCAAAAAGTACTTAAATCGCGGTGTGCCGTTTCTGGATCTGATTCAAGAAGGCACCATCGGCCTGATCCGGGCCGCAGAAAAATTTGAGTACGAACGCGGCTACAAGTTTTCCACCTACGCCTACTGGTGGATTCCCCAAGGGATCACCCGCGCCGTTGCCAATCAGGGGCGCCTGGTGCGGATCCCGGTGCACATGGTAGAAAAGCTCAACCAGGTGAAGCGGATCCGGCGAGATCTGACCGAAGCCCTAAACCGTCGCCCCACCCAAGCAGAGATTGCCAAAGCTCTGGAGATTTCCCCCGACAAGCTGGACGCTCTCTTAACCCTCTTGGAAGCCGGTCGCCAAACTCTTTCGCTGCATACTCCGGTCGGCAAAGAGGAAGATACGGAGCTGATGCAGCTTATCGAGGCCGCCAACGGCCCCACTCCCGAATCGCAAATGGACTTGCACCTGCTGTCTGCCCAACTGGAAGAAATGCTGGAGCAGCTCAGCCCCCGAGAGCAAGAAATCCTCAAGCTCCGCTATGGGCTGAAAGATGGCCACCTGCACACTCTCTCCGAAATTGGTCAGCTCTTCGGCCTGTCTCGAGAGCGCGTCCGACAAATTCAAGCACGAGCCATGCGCAAACTGCGCCATCCACGCCGACAGGAAATTTTGGCAGATTGGATGACCTCGTTTTAGGCAGTAGGCCACGGCTGCTCCACAGGCGAAACCCAGGATTCCGCAGCAGTTTATGTTCAGCAAAGCTCTGCAGAACCAGGACCAGAGGCGTGCCCCCACTTTTGGACAAGGGATCTGTCAACTAGCCCATCTTCTGCAACTGCAGGGGGTGAGGCTGAGGGCGGCTGCGCAGGGCAGCTTCGATCAACCCCAAAAAGAGGGGGTGGGGGCGGTTGGGGCGGGAGCGAAACTCCGGATGGAACTGGGTGGCGATGAAAAAGGGGTGGCTGGGCAGCTCGATAATCTCCACCAAGCGGTTATCCGGCGAGACGCCGCTGATGATATAACCAGAGTCCAGAAAAAGGCTGCGGTAGGCATTGTTAAACTCATAGCGATGGCGGTGCCGCTCGTAGATGATGGCCTCACCGTAGAGCTTGGCCGCTAGGGTATTGGGCATGATGCGACAGGGATAGAGGCCCAGCCGCAGGGTTCCTCCCAGATCTTCCACATCTTTCTGCTCCGGCAGCAGGCTGATGACAGGGTGGGGGGTATCGGGATCAAACTCGTAGCTGTTGGCCCGCTCCAGATGGGCAATGTGACATCCCCAGTCGATCACCGCGCATTGCATGCCCAGACACAGCCCTAGGAAGGGAATGCCTTGCTCGCGCACGTAGCGGATGGTAGCCACTTTGCCCTCGATGCCGCGATTGCCAAACCCCCCTGGCACCACCACTCCATCCACGCCGGAAAGCAATGCCTCTGGTCCCCGCTCTTCGATCTCCTCAGAAGAGATCCAGCGCAGGGTGACGCCGGCATTGAGGGCCAACCCGGCATGGCGCAGGGCCTCGGCCACGGAAAGATAGGCATCCGTAAGGCGCACGTATTTGCCGACAATGGCAATCTCCACCTGCTCTTGGGGGTGGTGCAGCCGCTGCACCAGGAGCTCCCACTCCCGTAGATCTGGCTGCTGCGGATCCAGGTTGAGGATCTCCAAAACCCGCTGCGCCAACCCCTCCTGCTCGAGCACCAGAGGCACGTCGTAGATGCTGGGGGCATCCTGCGCCTGAATCACACATTCCACCGGCACATCGCAAAACTCGGAGATCTTCTCCTTGATCCCGCGGGGCAATGGCTGTTCGCAGCGGCACACCAACACGTCCGGCTGGATACCAATAGAGCGCAGCTCCTTGACCGAGTGCTGGGTGGGCTTGGTTTTCATCTCCCCTGCCGCTTTGATCAGGGGCACCAGGGTGACATGCACATAGGCGACATTGGCGCGGCCCACGTCCTTGCGAAATTGGCGGATGGCCTCCAAAAAGGGCAAAGACTCGATATCTCCCACCGTGCCCCCCACCTCCACCAGCACCACATCGGGGTTGGTCTCGCGGGCCACTCGCCGGATCCGCTCTTTGATCTCTTGGGTAACATGGGGGATCACCTGCACCGTGCTGCCCTGGTAATCGCCGCGCCGCTCTTTGTGGATCACGGCCTGGTAGATGGAGCCGGTGGTGACGTTGTTGAGCTTAGACATGTTGGTGTCGGTGAAGCGCTCGTAGTGGCCCAAGTCCAGGTCGGTCTCGGCGCCGTCGTCGGTGACGAACACTTCTCCATGCTGGTAGGGACTCATGGTGCCGGGATCCACATTGATGTAGGGATCCAGCTTCAAAATCGACACCGTGTAGTTGCGGGATTTGAGGAGGCGACCCAAGCTGGCCGCTACAATGCCTTTGCCGATGCTGGAGACCACTCCACCGGTGACGAAGACAAACTTGGTCATACCCCGGATCCCTCGCCCTTTTCTGATTATGCCAAGGATGGCAGGGATCCCAGGCTGCCGTCAGCGGCGGGAGCGGATGGGGCCATTGTAGAGGATGGTGGTTTGAAAGGTGCGCCTGTCTACCCGCACCTGGGTTTCGATGCTGGGCTGGACGAAGCCGGGCTCTCCCCCCCGGAAGGTGAAGATCCAGGCGTCTTCAAACTCTTCAAACGGCGAGTCAATGGCTGCCCCGTGCATGGAAGCTTCGGCGCGATAGCGCTGCAGGCCCCCATTGGCGATCTCGGCAGCTTGGCGGGCCAGGTTTTTGGCGCGGTTGAGATCGCGGAAGTAGCGGCTGATCTCCTCAAAACTCCCCCTGGGCAGCGGTCGCTGGGGAGCAGGGGTTGCCGGCACAGGCCGGGGATCCGGCACAATGGGCAGGGTGGGAATGTCCGGGCTGGGGGGCAAGGGTTCGACGGGGATGGGAGTTCCAGAGGGGAAAAGAGGGGTGATCACCTGCGCTTGGGCAGCCCTTCCAGCCAGAAGGGATCCCCACAGGAGAGCCATACCGACGGAGCTGACAGTAGAGACAAGAAAAGTGGGCTTCATGGAGCCATTCCTCGCAAAAGTTCTGGGTTGAGAGACGCTGCAGCTCTTGAATGGGATCCTATCGATTCAGTTCCTTACAACAGCAGAGTCAAAAGCCTCTCCTCTCCTTCCAACCCCGGTCACAGGCTTGGGTCGTTCACGCAACCTCGGCTGCTGTCAGCAATGTCTGCTAGATTTTTGGAGAGGATCCCTGGCCACAGTGGGAGGATCGGGGTTCAGCAGGAGCAGCCATGGAGTTCGTCACCCTCGCAGATGCAGGGCTAAGGTTGAGCCGGGTGGGCCTGGGCACTTGGGCGATGGGCGGCGGCTGGTGGGGCCCTTCCGACCGCCAGGAATCTTACACCACGATTCGCAAAGCCATTGATTTGGGCATAACCACCTTCGACACCGCTCCCATCTACGGACTGGGTGTTTCGGAGGAAGTGCTGGGGCAAGCGATCAAAGACTCAGGTTGCCGCGATCGGGTGGTTCTCGCCACCAAAGCGGGACTGGAGTGGACAAACAACAAAGTGGTGCGCAACTCCAGCCTGCCTCGCTTGGCCCAAGAACTGGAGGATTCTCTGCGCCGCTTGCAAACAGATGTGATCGATCTCTACCAAATTCATTGGCCGGATCCCTTGGAACCGATCGAAGAAACGGCGGCGTTTCTGGGGCAGTTGCTGCAGCAGGGCAAGATCCGCGCCATTGGGGTCAGCAACTTTTCCCCAGAACAACTGGATCGGTTTCGCCGGGTGGCTCCTCTGCACACCGCCCAGCCCCCCTACAACCTGTTCGAGCGGCAGATTGAAGCAGAGGTCTTGCCCTACTGTCGAGAGCATGACTCTAGTCAATAATAAGC